>JAFVET010000107.1 GCA_017475875.1 Candidatus Methanomethylophilaceae archaeon | reverse complement strand
ACGGTGATCGATACAGTGGAGACCCAGACCACCGACGAGGACGGCAACAAGGTCACCGAGACCCACGTCGAGGAGACAGGCCCCGACGGCGACAAGAAGGTCACCGACTCCAAGACCACCGAGTCCACCGACTCGGAAGGAAACCCTGTCGTCGAGACCGAATCCACCACGACCAACCCCGACGGAAGCGTCGTGAAGACCGAGGAGACCGTCAAGGCGGACTCCGACGGAAACGTCACTACCGAGACGACCGTCGAGATCACCAAGGAGGACGGCACCAAGACCGCCGTCACCACCGAGACCGAGGAAACCGGAGACGGAACCACCGCCACCGGAAGCGCTTCGAACGAGGACGAGAGCGTCAAGACCGAGCTCACCACCGGACCTGACGGAACCGTCGAGACCGAGACCGTCGTCAATACGGACAAGGTCGACCAGAGCGTCCTCGACGAGATAATCTCCCAGACGGAGGCGCTCGCGGACGCCACCGGTACCGAACCGGAGCAGACCGTGACCATCGTCACCGACGGAACAGTCGAGATCGACCCCGACGTGATCAGGGAGTTGAGCGAGAGGTTCACCCTCAACCTCGACTTCGGTTTCGTCGTGCTCGTGCCCGACGAGGACGTTCTCGCATACCTCGAATCCCTGGGCAACACCCTGACCTTCGACGTCGCGAGGGACCTCGCCAAGCTCACGGACGCCCAGAGGGCGGTCGTCGGAACCGGTGCCATCGTCACCGTCGACATCACCGCCGCCGGAGGTGCGATCCACGAGATGAACGGTATCGTAACCGTCATCTACCACTACAGCACCGCCGCGTTCGATGCTTCCACCATCCGCGTCCTCTACATCGCCGAGGACGGAGGCATCGTAGAGATGCCGTTCACCGTCGACGGAGGGGACGTCGTGTTTGTCACCGACCACTTCTCGCTCTACGCGATCGTGACCGACGACGGATACCACACCATAACCTGGAAGGACTGGGACGGAACCGTGCTCCGCACCGACCGCGTCGCCGACGGGGAGACGCCCAGGTACGGAACCAACCCCGTCAGGGAGTCCGACGGACGCTACATCTACGAGTTCAGGGCATGGACCCCGGAGATCGTCGCGGCCACAGCCGATGCTGAGTACACGGCCACGTAATATTCCTCGCCGATCGTTCCCGTGACCAACAAGTTCACGGTCACCTGGATGAACTACGACGGAACCGTCCTGTCCACCGAGAGGTGGAACGAGGGCTCGACCCCGATGTACACGGGTCTCACCCCCGCCAGGGACTCCGACGCCATGTACAGCTACGAGTTCGCCGGATGGACGCCCGCGATAACGGTGCTAACATCCGATGCCACCTACACCGCGACCTTCACCGCCACGCCGGTCGGACCGATCTCCAAGACCTTCACGGTCAGGTGGTTCGACGGAGACGGAAAGCTCCTGTCCACCGGATCCTGGGCGGAAGGCGCCACGCCGGTCTACTCCGGACAGACCCCGACCAAGGCCATGGACGGAAGGTTCACCTACACCTTCGCAGGATGGTCGCCAGAGGTCGTCACGGCCACCGCCGACGCAGACTACACCGCGACCTTCACCTCCACGCCGGTCACCGGACCCACGTACACTGTGACATGGGCCGACTACGACGGCACCGTGCTCAAGACGCAGGTCTACGAGCAGGGAGCGACGCCCGCCTACGACGGTACCCCGTCCAGGCTCGGCATCCCCGGAGTGTCCTACACCTTCGCCGGCTGGTCGCCCGCGATCGCACCCGTGACTGCAGACGTCACCTACACCGCGACGTTCGTAACCGTCTACACGGTGACCCTCGACGCAAACGGTGGGATGGTGTCGCCCGGCAGCATCCAGGTGCAGTCCGGAAACGCCATCGGAGACCTCCCGACCCCCGTCAGGTCCGGATACACCTTCGCAGGATGGTCCGTAGACCCAACCGCCGAGGTGACCCGCGCCATGACCGTCACGGCATCTTGGACCAAGGTCGCCGAACCCGTGGTCGAGGAGGAGAAGAAGACCGACGTCAACGACGACGGATCCGTCACCACCGAGGAGACCAAGACCGTCACCGACGACGAGGGCAACAGCTCCACCGAGACGAACAAGTCCACGACCAACACCGACGGTTCCTCGACCGAGGAGACCTCCAAGACCGTGACCGACAAGGACGGTAACTCCGTCACCGAGTCGACCGTCACGGAGAAGGACGAGAGCGGCAACGTCACGTCCACCACCGAGTCGACCACCACCGAGACCGTCGATTCCGAAGGGAACAAGGTCAAGGAGACCGAGTCGACCACCACCGGATCCGACGGATCGGTCAAGGAGTCCACCAAGACCGAGACTACGGACACCGAAGGCAACACCATCACCGAGGAGACCGTCAAGGCGACATCCGCGGACGGAACCGTGACCGTCACCGAGACCACCACTACCACCGACAAGGACGGCAACGAGGTCAAGGAGACGAAGACCGAGACCACCGACAAGGGCGGCAACAAGGTCACCACCGAAACCACCGAGACCACCTCGGTCACAACCGACTCCGACGGCAACGAGGTCAAGGAGACCACGTCCGTCACGACCGGATCCGACGGATCCACCGAGACCAAGGAGTTGACGCAGACCACCGACAAGGACGGTAACGTCACCACCGAGGAGAAGGTCACCACGACCGACAAGGACGGCAACACCGTCACGACCGAGACCAAGAAGACCGAGACCACCGAAGTGGAACCCGACGGAACGGTCACGAAGGAGACCTCCTCCGAGACCAAGGCCTCCGACGGAACCACCGAGGAGAAGACCTCGACCACCACGGTCTCGCCCGACGGTACGACCGTGACCGAGACCCAGACCAAGACCACGGACAAGGACGGCAACGTCACCGAGACCGAGTCCACCACGACCGTGTCCGAGGACGACGAGGGCAACCAGGTGCAGAACATCTCCACCTCCACGACCAACCCCGACGGCAGCACCGTCGACAGGGAGTCGACAACCGTCGTGTCCGAGAACGGCGACACGGTCACCACCACCGAGACGGTGACCAAGGACAAGGACGGCAACGTCGTCGAAACCGTGGAGACCGGATCGTCCAAGACCGCGGACAAGGACGGAAGCTCCAATGAGACATCCGTCACGACCGTGACCGACAAGGACGGCAACTCGGTTACCGAGACCAAGGAGACCGAGAAGGACCGCGCCGGTAGGACGGTAACGGAGACGGAGACCACGACCACCGTCACCACCGGAACGGACGGATCCACGGTGGCTCAGACCGAGTCCAAGACGACATCCTCCGACGGAACCGTCGTCAAGACCGAGGAGACCACCACGGTCGACAAGGACGGAAACGTGACCACGACCTCCGAGAAGGAGACCGTCAACCCCGACGGAACCACCTCGAAGACCGAGTCGACATCCACGACCACCGTCAACCCCGACGGAACCGCCGTCACCGAGAAGGAGTCCACGACCACCGGATCCGACGGAACAACCTCGAAGACCGGGGAGACCACCACCGTCAACCCCGACGGAACGATCACCACGGAAACCAAGGTCGAGACCACGGACAAGGACGGCAACAAGACCGTCACCGAGTCCATGACCACGGTCACTGTGGATTCCGACGGCAACGTCGTCGAGAAGACCGATTCCGTCTCGGAGAACGACGACGGATCGACCGTCAAGACGGTCACCACCACTACCACCGGCGAGGACGGAACTACCACCACCACGGTAACCGAGACCACCGCGCCCAACGGCGCCACCACGGTAACAGAGACCACCGTAACCGAGAAGGAGTCCACCGACGCCCTCGGCAACGATGTGAGGGAGTCCACCGTCACGACCACCTCCTCGGACGGATCCTCGAGGACCGAACAGTCCAAGGAGACCACCGACAAGGACGGCAACAAGGTGACCGAGACGACCGTCACAGTCACCGACAAGGACGGAAACGTCACCACCGAGAAGACCGAAGGATTCGTCAACACCACGACGTCCGCCGACGGAACCAAGACGACAGTCGAGCAGTCCTCGACCACGTCCTCCGACGGATCCTCCGTCAGGGAGCAGACGGTCATCGAGGTCACCTCCGACGGATACACCGTCAAGGAGACCAGGACCGAGACCGCCGCCGACGGAAGCAGGACCGTCACCGAGACCACCGAATCCTCCTCGACCGGCCCCACCGGGACCGTCACCGAGAAGGAGCAGACGACCGTCAATCCCGACGGTACGGTCGAGACGGTCAACACCACCGAGGTCACCGACAGGAACGGAAACGTCCTCGAGACCACCGAGACGACGGTGACTGTGGAGACCGCCGACGGAAACGTGCAGACCACGACCGTCGTTACCGAATCGTCCGCGGACGGTTCGAGCAAGGTCACCGAGTCCGTGCTCGTCGAGACGGACACCGGCATGGTCGACACCGAGAAGACCACCGAGGTCTCCAAGGAGGGAATCTCGACGGTCACCGAGACAACAAGCACAACCACCGTCTCCTCCGACGGAACCGCCACCACGGTAACCGATTCCGAGTCGGTCTCATCCGACGGGACCAAGGTCGAGGTCGAGAAGACCACGGTCGTCGATCCCGAAGGAACCGTCACCGAGACCTCGAAGGTCACCACGACCGACAGTCTCGGAAGGACCGTCACCGAGGAGTCCACAAACGTCACCTCGGTGAACGTCGAACCCGACGGCACCGTCGAGACCGTGACTATCGGTACCACCACGTCGTCCGACGGAACGAAGACGGAGACCACCACCGTCTCCTACGTCGCCGCCGACGGATCCGACGTGGTGGAGACGGAGACCAAGGTCACCTCGCCCACCGGCGTCGTGACCGAATCCGCCGTTACGGTCACCGAGTACGGCAATAAGGTCGTCTCGGTGGCGGAGACCAGGGTCACCCAGACCGACGGCGCCTTCGCCGACACCGAGTCACACACCACCGTGACCCAGAAGGCCGACGGAACGGCAATCGTCGAGACGACAGCCGTGACCACCGGTTCCGACGGTTCGATCACCACCACAGAGACCAGTACCGTCAGCAAGGCTGACGGTTCGTCGACCACAGTCACCAACGTGACCGCCACCGACAAGGACGGAAAGACCGTGAAGACGGAGATCCGCACCGAACAGACGGTCACAGAGACAGCCACCGGAAGGGACACAGTCACCAGCGTCGTCTCCAGCTCTGACGACGGTTCCTCGTCGAACAAGGTGACCACGGTGTCCGTATCCGGCGGAAAGGTGACCGAGACCACCGTGTCGGAGTCCGTCTCCGCCGACGGAACCAAGGTCAACATCCGTACGGTCATAGCCGACGGAAAGGCCACGGTAACCGGAAGCGCGAGCAGCAAGGACTCGTCGGTTACAACCGATATCGCCGTCATCGGCGGTACGACAGAGATCAAGACCAAGGTCAACACGACCGAACTGACCGAGGAGAAGCTCGAGGAGATCAAGACCCAGGCGGATTCGCTGAAGGGGGCGCTTTCAGATGTCGGCGCCACCGCGACGGAGACGCTCACCCTGACCTCCGACGGCAGGCTGACCGTCGAACCCGGAGTCCTGGAGGAACTGGACGACAGGTTCACGATCAACCTCGACTTCGGCTTCGTCGTGCTTGTTCCAGACAAGTCAGCAATGACCACCCTTGAGGCGGCCAGGAACAACTTGGTAGTACAGGTCACCAGGGATTTGTCCATGTTGACCGAGGCACAGAGGAAGGTCGTCGGGGACGCTGCGATAGTCACTATCGACACTGCTGACGGAACCACGCCCATCCACGATCTCAACGGAAAGGTCGAGATCAGATACTACTACACCATACCGGAAGGTGCGACGACCGAGGATCTCCATGTCCTCTACATCGTTGACGACGGAACCATCACTGAGATGCCGTTCACATACTCTGACGGTACTGTCGTCTTCGTCACCGACCACTTCTCGCTCTTCGCAGTGACAGCCGACTACCACCCATCGACGGAGAAGTCCGAAGGATTCCCGGTCTGGATCGTCGTCGTGGCGATCGTGCTGATAGTCGTCGTGGCAGCCGCGTACTACTATTACGTGAGGAAGAGAGAATGAAACTTCTCAGGGGGGCCTTCGTAGCAGCCTTGACGCTGCTGGTCCTCCTGGTGCCCTCCTCGGAGGGCGCCGCCCCCGTCCTGGAGGCGGAGTTCGGCTCCGTCTCCGGGGCGCCGGGGGACACGGTGGACATCGAAGTACGCCTGGTGGAGAACCCGGGGTATTTCGTTCTGAGATTCGGTTACGAGGCCGATCCCGGCCTCGAGTACATGGGTTCGAGGGCCGGCGACATCGGTTCCGCCGAACCCAACCAATTCGTCGTCTGGTCGGAAGCCGACGGCGCTTACAACGTGGAAGACACCGGTGTTCTGGCGGTGCTTTCGTTCAGAATCGATCCTTCGGCGACTGGGGACCTTCATGTCAGAGCTTTGTTCGAGGGCGACATCGCCAGCGAGGCGATCATGTACGATCCGTCGGACGAAACCGGGTTGACGACGCTCGATGTTCATATCACCGATGCGACGGTGCACGTGGAGGCTCCCTCCTCTCAGAGCACAGAGTATTCCCTGACGTACGATGCTAACGGCGGTAATCAGCCGCCTTCCAGACAGTCCGTCCACAGCGTCTCGTCGTCGGTCGAGATGGTCGTCTCCAGCATCGAACCGTTCCGCAACGGGTATGCCTTTGCGGGATGGTCGTATGGGGGCTCCACCTATCACGCAGGCGATGTGATCACGTTGGGTTCATCCAATCCCTCAGCGACCCTCAGCGCTCTGTGGGCCCGGACCTACACATATTCTGTAGATTTCGATCTGGATGGCGGGACCGGTGCAGTATACGTCGAACCGGTGACGACTACAGAGACTAGCCAGATCTTCCAGATTCCAGCCACGGTTCCCACAAAGGCCGGGAACTCGTTCTCCGGCTGGTCCTACGGAGGTAGGACGTACCAACCCGGGGACGAACTGAGCCTTACGAGTTCATCACCTACAACGAAACTGGTCGCACAGTGGACCGCTGACCCCGCGGAATCGTATACGTACACGCTGTCATTCGATGCGAACGGTGGATCCGGTGCACCCGCACCCATATCCGTTTCGGTGACGGCACAGCAATACACCTTCACGATACCAGTCGGCATCCCGACCAAGGACGGGAGCACGTTCGCGGGATGGTCCCACGCTGGACGGACGTACAATCCGGGAGGTTCCATCACGTTGACGAGTTCGTCACCGTCGGCTACGCTGACCGCCAGTTGGACAGACGTTCCTTCCGCATCATACACCTACCCCCTTGCATTCGATCCCAACGGCGGATCGGGCGCTCCGTCGACGATGACGTATGTATCGATCGAGGGCAGCCACACGTTCCAGATCCCTTCGACCGTACCCGTCAAGGACGGCAGTTCGTTCTCGGGGTGGGCCTATGGAGGCAGGACGTATGCCCAGGGCGGTTCCATCACTTTGACCAGTTCGTCGCCATCCGTCACCTTGACAGCGAACTGGGAAGTCGTCCCGGCCGAAACGTACACTTACAAGCTCTCGTTCAATGCCAACGGGGGGACCGGGGCGCCTTCCGATATCGTATTGTCATCGAGCAACGCGTCGGAGACGTTCACCGTTCCTTCGACCGTTCCCGTACGTCAGGGTATGTCATTCGACGGTTGGACCTATGAGGGAAAGATGTACCATCAAGGGGACCGTGTCACACTAACATCGTCATCTCCCACGGGAGAAATGTCTGCCCAGTGGTCGGCTTTGGAGCCGGCTTCCGAGGGAGGCGGGTTCCCGATTGTAATCGTTCTTGTGATAGTGATTGTAATCGTCGTTCTTGCTGTGCTGGCACTGCTCCTTATGCATAGGGGGAAGAATCCCTGATTTATGAACAGGGAGGGCTTGGCGCGTCCTCCCTGTTCCCTTTTACCAATTTCTTAGAGCAGATCCGTCCACGAAGTACAGGTCGTCATTCCCGATCTCCTTGAAGCCATCGACACCGATGGCCACTTTCCTCATGGCCGATCCAACGGGCATGCGACGATAACCCCTGCTCGCCATTCCGGTACCCGCTAACCGCATCTATCGGTCAGGAACGTCCGCACCCGGCACGCTACCGATTTATCCAATGGTTGCGATTCGATGCCATGGATTCCGACGAGCGTTTCCTGAAAATGGCCGTGGACGAGGCCTTCGAAGGCATCCGCGCCGGTCACGGCGGCCCGTTCGGCTGCGTCATAGTACGTGACGGCGACGTCGTGGGGAGGGGGCACAACCGCGTCCTCACGGAGAGCGATCCGACCGCCCATGGGGAGGTCGTCGCGATACGCGACGCGTGCTCCCGCATGAAGACATTCGACCTCTCCGGATGTACCCTTTACACATCATCGGAACCGTGTCCGATGTGTCGCGCGGCCATAGCCTGGGCCAACGTGGGAAGGGTGGTTTTCGCAGCGTCGATGAAGGAGACCGAGGATGTCCTCGGCTTCAGGGACCAGAAGATGATAGACGCGCTGCGCAACGGGGAGGATCTCACGCCGTCCGACAGGGTTACATTCGACGGCTATCTCGAACCGTTCTACGAGTACCGCGACAGGGACGGCGTGATTTACCGAGGTTTCGAGGATTCCAACAGTTCCCGCAACTCTCCCTCGACGGTGTCGGGATGTTTTTTGATCTCGCATTCCCAGATCACGAGCACCCTCCACCCTTCGGATTCGAGGTCGTCGAGGTTGCGTCTGTCGCGCTCGACGTTCCGGTCGAACTTCGCCTTCCAGAACTCGGTGTGAGACTTCGGGAGTGACAGGGCGCAGTTGGGGCAGCGGTGCCAGAAGCATCCGTTGACGAATATCGCGATCCTTCTGCCGGGATAGGTTATGTCTGGCTTCCCGGGTGCCTTCTTCCAGTTCAGGCGGTATCCGGGGTAACCCATGTCCCGGAGCATCCGGCGGACCTTCAGCTCCGGGCTGGTGCCTTTCCCCTTGTTGCTCTTCATCGACTTCGACACGGCCTCGCTGGTGGGAGGCGGGCTGTGCGGGGAGGCCGTCGACCCTCACCTTCTTTCAGGGATACTCGGTCCACTGGATGCGCAGGCACGCCGGTGGTTTCTTGCCCTGTGACACGTGGAACCTGACGCATTCGCGGCAGTTTCCGTGCCTCGGGCAGTTCGTGTTCTTGCATGGACATTCCGGTTCCAATTCAGCCATGTCCCCTTGACCGACGTGCACCGATATAACCGTCACGGACCTTCGGCGTCCAGGTTATTAACATTCGGACCTTCGAACTCCGTACGGTTAATAACATCACCATACCGTTTTAATAATGGTTTTCGGAAGCGGTCCCCATGAACATGACGGCTTTGGCCGCCGCGGTGATCGCGGCGGTGTTCGCGATAGGGATGGGCGGTCTGCTCTTCATCAACGGCGACGGAGACGACAAGGACACCATCTCGGTCACGATGGGATGGGAGAAGGACATAGTGGAGGAGATCGTCGGGGACAACTACCGGGTCGTCTCGATGATGGGGTCCAATGTCAGCCCCCACGAGGCGTATTCCACTCCAAGCAACATATCCGACCTCTACGGAACCGTCATGTACTTCAAGATAGGGGCCGGGGTGGAGTGGGAGACCGCGTTCTTCGACTCGGTGACCAGGGACATCCCGTCTTCGGTCAAGATTATAGACATCTCTTCATCGATAGGGTACGTCCCGCTTCCGAACACCCATCACCACCACGACGATGGGGACGACCACGAGGAGGAATCCGCCACGGACCCGCACATATGGACCTCACCGGACATCCTGAGGAAGGTCGCCGCCCTCGTGGCGGACGTCGTTTCAGAAGCGGACCCGATTCACGCGTCAGAGTACGCTTCCAACCTTAAGGCGTACGAGGCCAGGGCCGACGCAGTAGATGAGAAGATGGCTGCCATCGCATCGAAGGTCGGAGACGCCCACGTGCATGTGATGGTGTGGCACCCGGCGTGGCAGTACCTGATAGAACAGTACGTCGCCAGGTTCGGAGCGGATCTCCACCAGGAATCCGTCGAGGAGGACGGGGAGGTCAGTCCCGCAGAGGCGGTGGCGATCGTGAGGGGGGAGGGTTGCAGGTCGGTGTACGTCTCCACCACCGACGAGGGATATGAGGGACGTGCGGCCCTCACCGAGGCGGGGATCGCGGTCCACGTGGTCAACCCGACCGCGGATGATATGTTAAGTTCGGTTTCGGAGTTCCTCTCGTTCCTGGAATCCGACCTGGAGGTGTGAGGATGGCTTCACCGTTGGTATCGATGAAAGGCGTCTCCGCCGGGTACGGCGGAGCTGACATTATCAGAGACGTGGACCTGGAGCTTAGGGAAGGCGACTTCATGGCGGTCGTGGGACCCAACGGCGGTGGCAAGACCACCCTGTTCCGCACCGTGCTCGGGATAATCACCCCCTCGAAGGGCACCGTCGAGGTCATGGGCACGTCGCCGTCCAAAGGATGCAGGGAGATAGGCTACGTGCCGCAGTTCGGTTCCTTCGACCGTAAATATCCCGTACTCGCCCGTGAAGTGGTTGCGATGGGCCTCCGTTCCCGCCAGGGCCTCTCGCCCTTTTCCAAGGATACGGGGTCCGTCGAGGAGGTGATGGAGTACACGGGGGTCTCGGCCTTCGCCGACAGGAGGATCGGTGACCTCTCGGGGGGACAGATGCAGCGCACGCTCCTGGCGAGGGCGTTGGTGTCGCATCCCAAGATGCTCCTTCTGGACGAGCCCACGGCCAGCCTGGATCCCGAGATGAAGGCAGGGGTCTACGAGATCCTCGCGAAGGCGAGGTCCGACGGCGTCACGGTCATGATGGTCACGCACGAGGTCGAGGGTGTGGAGGATCTGGTCAACCGCATGGTGAGGGTCGACCGCTGCGTGCACGAGATACACGCGGATCCGCACGGCATGGTCTGCGGGGAGGGGGTACTGTGACCGATCTCTTAGGATATCTGGAGATCCCGCTCATCCAGAACATGTTCGCCGCCACGGTCATAGCCTGCGTCCTCTGCGGTGTCATCGGTACCTATGTGGTGGTGAACCGCATGGTCGCGGTCACCGGGGGCATCGCCCACACCACTTTCGGAGGGGTGGGTTTCGCCTACTATCTGATGTCCGTGTTCGCCGTCTCGTGGATGACTCCGATGCTGGGGGCGTTGCTGTTCAGTGTCGTCGCGGCCGTGGTCATGGTCGTCTGCAAGAGGATCGACGACCTCAGGGACGACACAGTCATAGGTTCCCTGTGGGCGGTTGGGATGGCCCTAGGTGTGGTGTTCATGTGCTACATGGACCGCAGCGTCCTGGTGCCGTCGTCGTACGAATCCATACTGTTCGGCAACATGCTCCTGATAGATTCGGGGAAGCTGTATGTGATGGCTATTGTCTCGGCAGCGGTGCTTGCCGTCACGCTGTTCTTCTACCGCGACCTGCGCATCCTGACCTTCGACCCCGTCCATGCCAAGATAGCGGGAATCAATGTCACCGCGATGGATCTGCTTTTGCACGTGCTCATCGCCGTCACCTGCGTGATGGTGGCCAACGTCGTGGGCATAGTGATGATCATGGCTTTGATGACGATTCCCGCGGCGGTCGGGAACCTGTTCTCGAAGGACATGAAGGGCACCATGCTGCTCGGTACGTTCTATGCGGTGGCGCTGTCCGTGTTGGGACTGTTCCTTTCCCTGACGATGGACACCCCTCCCGGGGCTACCGTCGTGATCGTCATCGGGGCGGTGTTCGTGTTGATGATGATCGTGAGGAAGGCCGCCGACAGGTTGGGTTAGTCGGAGTGAACCGTCGGCGGTCCGTTCGGGACCGCCCGCGGCGATACCCGTGTAGGATATTACGGACAATCATTAAAACACCGGACCGCGGTTCACGATCCAGGTCGCGACGACCTACGAAGGTGGACAAATGGACTATCTCGGATTCTGGAAGATTAAGAAAGTCATGATGTTGGGCGACGATGACGAGGACCCATGGAAGACGATCGAACAGGCGCTCGAATCCGACTCCATAGACGACGACACCAAGAAGTTCCTGACGGACAGGTTCATGTTCAGCGAGGACGGCACGGTGAAGGTCCTCGAACCCTTCAAGGAGGGCGTGACCCAGCAGGACATAGACGAAGCCGTGGCGGCCGGGATCATCGAAGTCTACGACAACCTGCTCGTCGCGGGTCTGTACCATTGGAAGGAGGAGGGTGGAAAGGTCTTCGTGGACTCCGGATTCGGTGGAGGCGAACCCGACTGGGGCGAGGTCACCGAGACCGACGGGATGCTCAACTTCCTCACCTACAAGCTCGTAAGGGAATGAAACCGATCGGTCGCCCCGGAAGGGGCGGCCATCCTTCTACAACCTATCCTTATGGTTCCGTCGTTCGTCCGTGTCTGTATCATCCCAGGCTTTCGCTCGCATAGGAATCGGATATAACCCCGTTCGCCATATCCCATACACGGGAGTGGTAGAACGGAGACGCTGACCTTGGACCTGTTCCAGACCGTGGCCGTCGGTGCCCTGGTGCTCATACTCGGGACGTACCTGGTGAAGCGTTCCGCCGCCCTCAGGAGGTACTGCATTCCGGCGGCTGTCGTCGGTGGACTGCTCTTCTCATTCTGCACCCTCCTTCTGCATTCGGCCGACGTACTGTAGTTCACGTTCGACGAGACCCTCAGGGACGTCTTCATGAGGGTCTTCTTCTGCTCGGTGGGTTTCACCGCTTCCGCCGCCATGCTGAGGTCCGGTGGCCGTACGGTCCTGGTCATGGCCGCCCTGATGCTCGTGTTGGTCGTGTCCCAGAACCTCATAGGTGTGGTTTATGCCGGATCCTTCGGATTGGATCCGATGTACGGTCTCGCCCTCGGGTCGGTGTCACTCTCGGGAGGGCACGGAACCGCGGCCGCCTACGGAGATCTCCTTGTGGACACATACGGCCTCGACGGTGCCGACACGGTGGCGATAGCGTCCGCCACCTTCGGTCTCGCCATCGCGGGCGTGATCGGGGGACCGTTGGCCAGGTCCCTGGTGAGGAGGCACTCGCTCCATCCCTCGGAGGGGTACGTGACGGAAGGCGTCGAGACGGAGCTCAGGTCGGACGGCCAGAGGTTCCTGACCGCCCTCCTCTACCTGATACTCTGCATCGGTGCGGGCACGGTCGTGAACATGGCGGTGGAATCCGTCGGCGTCACCATCCCGTCGTACCTCGGTGCTATGCTCGTGGCCATCGTGGTACGCAACGTGGTCGACCGCAGGCATACGGACGTCCCGCTCAAGGAGATCGACGTCATCGGATGGGTCTCCCTGTGCATGTTCCTCGTGCTGGCGCTGATGTCGATAAAGCTGTGGCAGATAGCGGACCTGGCGGCCGTGATGATAGTGGTGCTGGCGTTGCAGACCTTGTTCCTCGCGTTGTTCAGCTATTTCGCCGTGTTCAGGGCCACCGGCCGGAGTTACGACTCCGCAGCACTGGTCGCAGGGACCATGGGTTTCGGGATGGGGGCCACCCCGAACGCGGTCGCCAACGTGGAGGCCGTGACGTCGGAGTTCGGACCGGCACCGGTCGCAGGATTCACCGTCCCCGTCATAGGCGGTGCGGTGTTGGACGTGCTGAACACCGGGGTCCTCCTGGTGTTCCTCAACGTTCTCTGAAAGGATACAGAACTGGAATCAGATCGTGTGTCTCCGGGACCTCTTGACCAGCATGTACAGGAAAATCGGGCTTCCGATCGCCGCCGTGAGGATCCCGACCGGGAGTCCGACCGAGCTCACCACCCTGCTGAGGCAGTCGCACACCAGCAGGAACAGCGCCCCGAACATGGCGGATGCCGGGATCAGGAACCTGTTGTCGGAACCCATGACCAGTCTGATCATCTGAGGTGCGACGAGTCCCACGAATCCGATCACCCCGGTGAAGCTGACCATGACGGACGTCATGAACGACACTATCACGAGGCACAGGACCCTCACCTTCCACGGGTCCGTCCCCATGGTCACTGCCGCCTTGTCACCGACCGACAGCAGGTTGAGGTCGGTCCTCAGGGAATAGAGGAGCGCGGTGCACACGGCGACGACCGCGAACACCGCACAGACATCCTGCACCGTGCACTGGGTCAGTGACCCGAGCTGCCACATGTACAGCATCTCCATCTGCTGAGGGGTGGCTATGACCTTCAGCGTCTGTGTGAACGCGCTGAACACGTACATGACACCGATCCCCACGAGGATCATCGTCGTGGCCGTCACTCTCCGGTATACGGACAGGAGCACCACGATGGCCGCCGGTATCAGCGACATGACGAACGCGTTGGACACGAGCCCTACAGTATCGCCCAGTGGGAGTATGCCTATCCCCAGCACCACGTACAGCGCGGCACCTAACGACGCTCCCGACGAGACACCGGTGGTGTAAGGGTCGGCAAGCGGGTTGTGGAGCATGCTCTGCATCACTGCCCCCGCTACAGCGAGCCCGCCTCCGACCACAAGGGCCATGAGGCCGCGGGGGACCCTCTGCGTGAACACGATCTTCTCCTTCAGGGAGTCGTCGGGACCGTCGGTGAACCAGCGGACGATGATGTCCACCGCCTCCGAAAGCCCGAGATGGTACTGTCCGACGCCCATCGATACGGCCAGTGTCGCTATCGCAGCGACCAGGAGGAGCAACACGATCCTCCTCTTGAACCTGGAGAACCTAAGGTAAGCCTCGGCGCCGTCCTTGTCGGGACGGTTCTTCCATAGGTTCAGAGCCGTGTCACCAGGCCCCCTTGAACTGTGAGTTGCGTCTCAGTATGAGATATATGAAAACGGGTGCGCCGATCAGCGAGATGACCGTCCCCACGGGGAGGAGGTCGCTCGTGCCGAGCCTCGCCACGGAATCAGCGCAGAGCAGCAGCAGAGCCCCGCCCACCAGCGACGCTGGCATGACGAACCTGTTGTCGCTCCCGATCACCGATCTGACCACATGTGGTGCGATGAGCCCCACGAACCCTATGATCCCGACGAACGATACAACCGACATTGTCATGAGCGCGAGGAGGCACATGGTGATGAGCCTGAACTTGTTGGCATCGACACCCATGGTCTTCGCGCTGTCCTCGCCCATCGCTATCACGTTGAACTTCCACGACGCCAGGTACAGCAGCGTCCCGCCTATGACGAGCATCGCCGCCATGAACGGGAGGTCGGCCCATTTGACGTTCACAATGCTGCCTATCTCCCACAGGTACGCGGCGGTGATCCCGCCCTCCTCCGCACCGATGTAAATCAGGCTCGTCAGGGAACCGAAGAACTGGGAGATGGCCACGCCTATCAGGATGAGGGTGACCGGGGTCATGCGAACGACCCTCGAGATCATCAGGATGACGACCACGGGGATCATCCCGAACACGAACGAGTTGAACGTTATCCCGTACATCCCGGTCACGTTCCCCAGTGAAAAACCAAGGATTATCGCCAGGGTGGCACCGAACCCCGCCCCGGAGGATATCCCCATGGTGTACGGCGACGCGATGGGGTTGCTCATCAGGCTCTGGACCGCGGCACCGCATATCGCCAGTGTGGCACCCGCCACGCACGATATCAGTATGCGCGGCATCCTCACCTGCACGAGGACGTAGTCGTCCCACCACTCCTGCGTGCCCCACTGGTAAGTGGCGCCCATGATGTGGTCCCATATGATCCCGGGGATCGACATGACGTCTATGTGACGGCCGCCCGCGGAACCGGACAGGCAGATGACGATCACGATCGCCACAGTCATCAGCACGATGAAGGTGACCTTCCTGGAGAGCGAGGCGTTGTACTCCTCTATGACGCGGATCCCGTCCTCGTCCTCCTCGTAGCGCATAGATGGATGAAAAGTCCAACAGTATTTATATTATCATAATTTTGTTCCGACATGGACGCGTACGAGCTGGATGTCAGGGATCTGGGATTCAGCTATGCCGGGGGATCGAAGATCCTCGACGGGGTCTCCCTGAAGATCGGCGGACCGCAGCTCATATCCATCATCGGACCCAACGGGGTCGGGAAGTCCACCTTCATATATTGTCTGAACAAGATCCTCAGTCCCACCGAGGGCACCGTCCTGGTCGAGGGCGAGGACGTCAAGGACATTTCGATCAAGAACCTGTCGAAGAAGATGGGTTTCGTCCCGCACGCCACCAGCGACGTATTTCCAATGACCGTCATGGACACGGTGCTGATGGGTCGGCACCCGCACTCGGGTCGCAAGATCACCGACGAGGACGTGATGGAAGCATACAACGTCCTGAAGCTCCTCGACATCGGCGAGTTCGCCATGCGCCCCTTCGACCAGCTGTCCGCGGGTCAGCACCAAAAGGTGGTTTTGGCCAGAGGGCTCGTACAGAAGCCCAGGATCCTCCTGTTGGACGAGCCGACGTCCAATCTCGACATCAAACATCAGATGGACGTCACGCGCATCCTCAAGGAGCTGTCGGAAAAGGAGAGCATGACCGTGGTGATGATCAGCCACGACCTGAACATCGCCGCCAGGTACTCCGACAGGGTGGTGATGATGTACGACCACGGGATCTACTGCATGGGCACCCCGGAGGAGGTCATCACCGAGGAGAACATCAGTCACGTGTACAAGGTCGAGTCCAAGGTCGTCATGGACGACGGGCGGCCTTATGTTATCCTCCGCGATTCCAAGTTCTCCCCGAAACCGGCCGGTCCCGATTCGGTGTGTTCCCTGTGACCATGTCGACATGTGTTCCCGGTCAGGGGAACCGATGCGACCGGTAGTCTCCCTATATTGATATTATATATAGGAAAAAGCGGAGGGGGCTGTGAACCCCCTCGAAAGGTTTTTCAGGCCCAGGTGTCCACGAAGGCCATCTGGTAGTCGAAGAGGTTGTAGCACTTGGTGACGTCGAAGTTATCGATGTACGGGAAGAACACCTGGACGAGCTCCGCGTACAGCTTGTCGCCGAAGTCCTCGCCGAAGATCTCGGGATAGAGGTACTGTGCGACGTAGGCGGTCCTCGCGATGTCCTGTATGTCCTTGTTGACGATGAAGTAGTTCTTGGGGAACGCTTTCATCAGGTCCATGTCCTTCGCGTACTTGTTGTAAGCGGTCTGCATGTCTCCCTGGGTCGCGTACTGCGGGTTGAACCCGATCTCGAGGTACTGCACGATGTATTCCGCCTGGTACTTCTCCTCGGCGAACTTCTCCTTGTTGTCGGCGAACTTCATGGTGTTGGCATCGAAGTCGGACAGGTTGATCGCTCCCGCGGAGACGGTGTTCTGGGTGAGGTAGTAGTTCATTCCGGTCATGCTGCCGGTGTACTTCGAGATGGTCGTCTTCTGCTGGGTGATCTTCTTCACGTTCTCAGCGATGACGGGGTTCCACTTGTCGTAGAAGGCGGCGATCTTCTGTGCCTGGTCCACGTGGTCCGTGAGGAATCCGAGGAGCAGGTACGTCTGGACGTTCTTCTCGTTGCTGTCGGGGTTGATCCTGACGCAATTGATCGGGGTTCCTTCCAGGGCCTTGACGATGGCGTCGTAGGTGCTGGAGCTGAGGGTGATCACGGTGTTGAAGGTGTACTTCGAGGCCTCGTCGAGGTCGATGTTGTACGCCTTTGCCCCCACGGAGGGGAGGTCGTAGGTGTACTTGAGGTAGGTCGAGTCCAGGGAGCTCGTACCCGTCCTGGCGACGGCCTTGTCGTAGGCGCCGACGGCGCTCACGATGGCGTGGGTGTTGTTGCCGCCGAGGATGAGTTTGGTCAGGGGGTAGTGGAACACCTTGGTCTCGTCGAGACCGTCGATGTAGTAGATGTCGACCTCCTGCTTCTTCAGGATCTTGTCCACGATGTCGTAGTCGCTCTGGTCGACCTTCCCGTCCATGTTGGCGTCAGCGTACGGGTATTCGCTGGCCGTCCAGCCCTTGCTCATGAAGTAGGAGATCGCCTTGAGGTCCTTGTCGTCCATGACGTCGTCCATGTTGGCGTTCCCGTAAACCTGCAGGCGGCCTTCGCCACCCACCTTCCAGGAGAGGTCCTCCTGCGGGGTGTCTTCTTTCGGATTGTCGTCGTCCTTCGGATCCACGGTCTGGTCCGAGGATTTGTCCTTGTTCTGGAGGAGCGCGAACGCCGCGACGCCTCCGATGGCAATGATGAGGACGACGATCACAGCTATGACTTTGGTCGATATCGCCATGAATGGGAGGATGCATCCGATTGTATTTAACGGACGGTATTGACGGATATCGCCCATAGGTTCCGATAATGGGAACAGGTTCGTCGGACAGCGGATACGCAGCAATCACCCGTCCATTTGGGCCAGATCCATCGTCGTCAGCCGGTCCGTCACACTCGTCCCGACGTCTGTCCGCTGTCATCCCGACCTCCGCTCCTTCATGACTGCCCTCTCACGCGGTCCTACAAATACTTATTACAAAAAATTTAAATAAAGATGGTCAACATGAATCGTCTAACGAATTTTGTAGATTAGATTCCATTTATATATGTGCAATTTTAATGAGGTCTCAACATTCCTTTTTTCAATGTCATACTATTTATATTTATCATTTCATATACATATGTTTAAATACAAATAATTCGGATTGATACATCCAGTCACATCCTGACCTAACAATCAAGGAGGTTATGATTTGGACATAGAAGAGATCAAAAAGATGGACCACAAGAAGAAGGTCCGTATCGGTCTTCTCATGGGTATCCTGTGCGCCCTGTACTGGGGTATATGGTACGTCCCTGGGAACGCCGCATGGAACCTCGACATCCTGACGGTCCTCGGAGAGAAGCTGGGCGAGACCAGTCTGAGTGGAGACGTCCAGAACATCGTCGCATGTATTTTCATCACCGGATTCAACGCCATCTTCTGCGCCGCGGTGCTGTTCATATGGAACGGCGGGCTCAGAAAGCTCCCCGAGTTCAAGAGGGAACTGACCGAGTTCCGCGGAGCGAGCAAGTACTTCCTGATGGCCGGAATCTGCGGCGCGTGCGCCGTCTCCGGAACTTATCTCGCGGCGTTCAACCTAAGTGCCGGTTTCGCCGCCATCGCGGGACTGCTCTACCCGATCATCGGTACGATCATGTCCGTCCTCTATCTGAAGCAGAAGGTCTCCAAGAGGGGTTACCTCTCCATCGTCATTATCCTCGTCGGTGGAATCACCCTGTACCTTGGTTCGATCATCAGCGGTGGGGTCGGAGGCGAAGGAAACCTCATGATCGGTCTGATCGGAGGTATCATGGCGGCCGTCGGCTGGGGATTCGAGGGAGTGTTCGCCGGAAAGGCGCTCGACTTCTGCGAGCCCGACGTCGGACTCCACCTCAGGTTCTGCTTCGAGGCCCTGTTCTGGATCATCGTCATGGTTGTCATCGCATGCACCGGCGTCCCGATCTTCTCCACCATCGGGGAGTTCCTCGACCCCGCCACGTTCTTCATCTTCATCCTGCTGGGACTCTCGTTCGCCTGGTGCTACGTCACCTGGTACAAGTCGTTTCCGCTCCTGGGTGTCGCACGTGGACAGGCCGTCGGAAGTCTCTACGCGGCTTGCGCCGTGCTGTTCCTGTGCCTGTTCACCGGACCTGCTGGAGCGCTCGGCTATGACGACGACTCCATGCTTATAATCGTCGGATCCACCATCGCCGGACTGGTCATCTGTCTGATAGGCAGCTTCCTGCTGGCATCCGAGGATACCGAAGGCATGGTATCATTGAGAGAGGGGCGTGACGAGCGATGATGGAAGGCGAGCCTATCAAGTTCCGTATCCTCGAGCTCTTCAACGAGCAGGGATACTGGTTGCAGGACATCGTTCCGATAATCCAGAAGGAGTACAACCTCGAGTCGGACTACGGGAGGGGCATCGTGACCTACGACATCGTCGAGCTCGTGTCCGCCGGGTTCCTGAACGAGGGCGAGACCGTCCTCGACGAGGAGGGTAAGTTCAAGAAGGGACATCTCCTGACCTATTACACCATAAGCGGTTTGGGGAAGGACATGTACAAGGAGATCCAGCACAGGATCGCGAAGGAGAGTGCGTGAAATGGGAATGTGGGAAGTGTATCAGCACTGTTTCGACGGCGGCATCCCCTGGTCCGCCGAGATCAGTTCGATCTTTATCGTTGCCCTGTGCGCGTTCGGGCTCTTCAAGGCGTACCAGATCTACAAAGAGATGTAAACATCTTGTCAACCATCCGAAACCATTTCCCCTCCCTTCCGGGGGAGGGGCCATCAATTTCTCCGTTCGTTTCTGTGTTTTCACGTGTTCTTTTATACGCACCATGCGATTCCAATGTTGCCTTCGGGTGTCGACGGAGGTGTGCGGTCGCATGGGTGACGGTGAAGGGTGGAACGGTAGGTCGATAATGTTGTTGGTAGCGGTGATCGCCGTCATGGCGGCCACGGTCGGGTTGTCCTTGTACCTTTTGGAGAACCTCGGCGACGGTCTGCGGTGGACTGCCCGTTTGGTCATTCCGGCGGTGGCCACGGCGCTTCTTGCGGTACTGGTGTTCTGCAGTGGGCGGATCCAGAAGTGGATTGAAAGCTGACCAGGTTCGAATTGTTTGTATCCGTTCTCACAGGTACATTTCACATCGGGCGATAGATTGGAAGTCACTCTGATGCACAAGGACACACAGGTGTCGAGATTGGAGATGGTCAACGGACAGGTGACCTCCGTTGCAGAGGTGTATTCCCAGGAATCGATGCCGTTGGGGACCCTGCGCAACGGATACGCAGACCCCGTTTCCATGAACAGGTGGTGGAACGGGCGTGGCATCCCCCAGTCACGCGAAGGTCTGGACGAGGCGCTGAAGTACCTGGGTGTCAGCGGACCTTCCGAACTGCTATCCGAATCGATGGGTCTGAGCCTTTCCGACCACTACTGGATCAGGAAGGGCGGTTCACAGGTCTGTTGGGACGATGTCGATTTCTTCGACAACGGTTTTTCGGAAGATCTCGGCGACCTGTTGTTCGGACGTGAACCCGATTCCGATACTGTGTTCGATCCGACATCCCCTGACGTCACGACGGATGGGGTTCTGAAGAAGAGATGGAAGATCATTGATGGTAACCGCTGTCTCGTGAAGGGCGGAAGTACACCGTTTTGCCAGGAAACGTTCAACGAGGTTGTCGCATCGACGCTCATGGGCGCCATGCCTATGGACCACGTCGACTATTCCCTCCTGTGGTCGGACGGGGAATCTTATTCGGTATGCAGGGATTTCATAGACGTGAACACGGAGCTCGTTACCGCGCACCAGGTCATCATCTCGGAACCGAAGGACAACCGGATGTCGTATTACGACCATTACATCGAAGTGTGCCGCAAGCACGGCGTGGATGTGAGACCGTCGCTGGACCGCATGCTTGTCCTGGACTACCTGATCGACAACGGCGACCGTCACACCAACAATTTCGGCATATTCCGCGACGCCGACACGTTGGAATGGATCGGGCCAGCCCCGGTGTACGATTCGGGTTCCTCGTTGGGGTACAACGTTCCCACCGAGCACCTGTCGAACATGGAGTCCCCGAGCAAACCGTTCAAGAAGAGGTTCAGGGAGCAACTGGATCTCCTAGGACCACTCGATTGGTTCGACCGCGGATCGGTAGATTGCGCCATGGATGACATCCGCAGGGTGATGGACGGGTCCCGCGGCAGGATCGGGCCGGAGCGCAGGGAGGCGCTGGTCGGGCTGATTCAACGGAGGGCGGACCACGTCGAGTCTCTGAAGTCCCGTCGACGTCAGCGGTCCGTGATCTCCTCTATGTGCGCCTCGGTCTCGATGTAGAGGTCCTTCAGTTTATCTTTGTACTCGTCCGTGGCATCCCAGAGCCCCCTCTCGATCGCTTCCTGCAGGCGGTTGATGATGTTCATCATCGCATAGGGGTTGACCTCCCGCATCCAATCCTGTGTGTCCTTGTCGAAGAGGTACCTGTCCGCGAGACCCTCGTACATCCAGTCCTCCCCGATCCCGGACGTGGCGTCCCAGGCCATCGTGAACTCGACCACGTTGGCGAGCTCCGCCGCACCGCGGTATCCGTGTTCCTTCAGGCCGTTTATGAACTTGGGGTTGAACGCCTTGCTCCTGACGGTGAAGCGCAGTTCCTCCTGAGTGGAGCGGATCTTGCTCTTCTTCGGGTCCGAGTCGTCGCCCATGTACGTCACGAAGTCCTTCCGCCCGTACGTGCGGACGAAGGAGTTCATCCCGCCCAGGAACTCGTAGTAGTCGTCGCAGTCAAGGATGTCTATCTCCCTGTCTGCGATGTTCTTGACGGTGACCGCGACCTTCGAGAACCTGCGGCAGAACTCCTCGGTCATCTTCGTTCCGTATTCGCCTTTCGCGTATCCGTTGGAGCACCAGTCCCTGTAGACGTTCGCCAGGTCCTCCACGGTCTCCCACGTGCTGGAGGCCACGGCATGGTTCACGCCCGCACCGTACGCCCCGGGCGGGGCGCCGAACAGACGGACGGAGTTGCGTCTGCGGGCCTCGTCTGGTGTGAGCCCGTTCGCTATCCCCTCGACTATGTCCTTCCTGAGGTTGGCCGCGATGGCGTTGTCCTCGTCGTCCTCGTCCAGGTCCATCACCATCTTGACGGCGTCGTCGATGAGGTCGATGAGGTTCGGGAAGGTGTCCCTGAACAGTCCCGTGATGTTCACCGTGACGTCCACGCGGGGCCTCCCGAGCTCCGACAGGGGGATGACCTCGAGCCCGAGGACCTGGCCCCCGGTCCTGCTCCACACCGGTTTCACGCCCATGAGCCACAGGATGTACGCCACGTCGTCCCCGCCGGTCTTCATGGTGTCGGTGGCCCATATGACGAAACCGACCTCCCTCGGGAACCCGCCGTGCTCGTCGGCGTACCTCCGGATCATCTGGTCCGCCATCCGCTTCCCTATTTCCCAGGACGATTTCGACGGGACGAGCGATGGATCGAGGGAGTACATGTTCCTCCCCGTGGGGAGGATGTCGGCGTTCCCCCTGGTGGGCGCACCCGAAGGCCCCGGCGGCACGAACTCCCCGTTGATCCCTCCGAACAGGTTGTCCATCTCGTACGCCATGTTCTCGATCCTGGGCGCCACGCTCTCGCACACGTACCTTATGGATTCCCTGAGGGTATCGTCCGCCCTGCCGTACCTCCTCTCGACCTCGGTTATGCTGCGCCCGGTGTCGAAACCGTCCTCTCTCATCCATGCGATCAGGTCCATGAGCTCCGAATCGATGCGGTCGATCGCCTCCGAGTTCAGTTCGTCCCTTGACATCGAGGACACGTCGTCCACCGCGGAACGCATGTCGAAACCCTGGTTGGCGGCGAACGCGTCCCTGAACGAGACGACGTCCCCGTTGTCCAACCTCGTGAGGGAGTATACCATCTCGTCGAAGTGTATCCCCTCAGGAACCTTTCCGAGCACGTGGAGGTTGGCGCGAATCAGAGCGTCCTTCATCTCCTCTATGTATTCGTGCAGGGCGACGATGTAAGGTTCGAACCCTTCGGCCCCCGGATCCTTCTCCCCCTCGAGCCCGAGGTCGTTCAGCATGTCGTTCCTCTTGGCCGCATCATAGATCTGTGCGACCATCTCCGAAATCCTCTCCGGGGACGCCCCGTTCTTGTTCTTCAAGTAGTTCTGAAGCTGGACGTTCACCTCGTCGAGCTCGTCGTAGCTGTCTGCGCGCGCCATCGAAGGGGTCATGTGTCCTATGACGACGCTCTCCGAGCGCCTCTTCGTCTGCATCGCCTCGCCGGGGTCGTCGATGATGTAGGGGTAGAGGTTGGGGATCCCGTCGAGCACGACGCACGGTTCGCATTTTCTCGACATCCCGACGTTCTTCCCCGGGAGCCATTCCAGGGTGCCGTGGGTGCCGGTGTGGATTATCATGTCCGCCTTGAAGACGTCCCTCAGCCATCTGTAGAAGCCCAGGTACTGGTGCTGGGGGAACAGCAGCGGGTCGTGGATGTTCTGGGCGAACTTCTCCGCCCTCCCGCGAAGCGGCTGGTACCCGATGTAGATGTTGCCCTTGACAAGCCCGGGTATGATCATGTCGTCGCCGTCGACGCAAAGCTCTCCCGGCGGTTCGCCCCAATCCTTGCGCTTCATCGCCTGGTTCCATTCCGGGATGGACTCGAAGTGCCTTACGTAGTCCTTCTTGGACATTGTGTCCGCGGCGTGCTCCCTCATGTACTCCAGCGGGAGGTTGTCGAGGTCGTTCGTGACGCCGTCCAGGATCTGCTTCACGAGTTCGGCGCCGTTCTCGGGGACGTCTGTGACAGTGTAACCCTCCTTTTCGAACCTCTTCAGCTCGTCGGCGATGGATTCCATCGTGTCGAGCCCTGCGGCCCCGCCTATGTTCCCGGAGTTGGCGGTGGACTGCCACATGAGTATCGCGACCTTGCGGTCTTTTTTGGGAGTGGACCTCAGCTTCCCCCATCCGTAGGCCACGCGGCACAGGTGCTCGATCCTGTCGGGTATGGGCCTGGACGTCCTGTCCCCCTTTCCGCGGGGGCGGTAGGACACGGGTACCGTGATAATGTCGCCGTTAAGCTCTGGATAGGTGACGTTCGCCTCCATGTCCGATTTGGAAAGGCCGATCCTGTCGTCCTCGAAGTCGTGGTACTCGCCCGCGACGTTCAAGCCGTAGATTATCGGGACGTTCAGGCAGTCGCGGAAGTAGTTGGTTTCCTCGAGGCCGTTGAGCCCGTATGTGGTGGAACGCGAGAAAGACACGAGCGAGACTGCCACGTCTATGATCGGGACGCCTTCCGGACGGAAGTATTGGTCGAATATCCCCTTCAGCCCCTCGTACCCCTCGTCGGAGAAAGTGGAGAAGAAGACCGGGACGACGCTCATGCCGTGCGCTTCCAGGGCCCTTATCACCGCGTCGATGTGCTCCGTGTCGTGGTACACCAGGGTGTATCCCGGGAAAACCAATCCGGCCCTGACCCTGGTCTTCGGAAGGGAGCGTATGTAGTCCTCGGCAGAGACATCGGAGGGACGGTCGGGATGGTAGATTCCGTGCGGTCTCCTGAGTACGGGTTCGGGAGGGAGCGAATCAGTGAAACCGAGCATGTGCGCGGCGTACCACAGGGTCGACACGTCGTTGTCCAGCCCTTTGGCGTTGGAGTAGTTCCACAGAGTCTTGTAATCGGCGTCCGTTCCGTGGAAGAGGTCCCTGACGAGGGAAGCGACCTCCGGGGTCCCGGCATGGAAGTAGACGAGCGAATCCGATTCCCTGAGAGAATCTACGAACCTGTCGAACCTCTGGAAGCGGTACGGGTCGCCCATGATACGGACGTAGACGAAGTCCGCGTCCCTGCAGTTCCTGACGAGGTCCGAATAGGCGAGGACGTCGTCGTTGACCTCCTCGGAGTTCACCCCGTAGAGTTCGACCTTCGTCCCGATGGTCTCCGACAGACGGTCGGCCGCGATCTCCATGTTGTGTGCGTCGACGTTGCGTATGGACAGGTAGACTACTTTCATTCTGGTTCCCCACCGACTATATAGGATTATACATCCAATGAAGGCACTGCATGATAACCGTTTTCATCGCGTGTCGGACGGGATATCGGTTTTTCCATCACCTGTGACGGAAGACCGTCTTCAGGAGGACGTATATCGCGAGTATCACGAAGACCAGGCCGAACAGGGAGAAGAACCAGGGGGCGCCCATCGAAGAGGCGGTCAGCATCCAGAATATGGAGAAAATCACGACGATTGCGGCAAGGGCGATGCCGAAGAGTCTTCCCATCATGGATGGGACTCCCCATGAACGACTTAATGGTATCGGTACGAGGGCTGGTCGGGGCGCTGTGCGTGCTCCATACATGGCGATATATACGGACACGGTATCCAGTCGCCATGGACGATCGCTCCTCGGACGCATACCTCGGTTCGGTAACGGGCACCCGCAAAGTCCTCCGTTTCGCGCTTCCGTCCGTCGTCATGATGGTATTCATATCGTCGTACAACGTGGTCGACGGGGCGTTCATTTCCAATTACGTGGACACCGACGCCTTGGCATCGCTGAACATAATGATGCCCGTGTTCTCCCTTGTGACGGGGGTGGGGTTCATGTTCGCGACCGGCGGGAGCGCGTACGTATCCAACCTGTTCGGCAAGGGGGAGCCAGACATGGCCAGGGCGGCGTTCACACAGATAATCATAGCCGTCACGGCGGTGAGCGTCGTCTTCACCCTGTTCGGGTCGGTCTTCGTCGAGGACATAGCCTCGTTGTCCGGGGCGGACGAGGCGCTCCTCGACGGATGCGTCGAGTACACGCGGGTGTACCTGTTCTTCACGGTGTTCCTGATATTGCAGTTCGTCACGAACCAGTTCCTGGTCGTGGCCGGGAGGCCCTCCGTCGCGTTGTACTCGTCCATCGCCGGGGGGATTTCAAACATCGTCCTTGATTACGTGTTCATAGCGGTCCTCGGTTGGGGCCTCGAGGGGGCCGCCGCGGCCAGTGGCATCGGGTCGCTGGTCCCGAGTTGCGTCGCGTTGGCCCTCTTCGCGGATAGGAGGATGTACGTCCGTTTCGCCAAACCCGCCCGGGGTGCGGCCGCCATAGCGTCGTCTCTTTCGAACGGGGTCTCGGAGATGGTGAGCGAGGTCTCCGGAGGGGTGACGGTCCTGTGCTACAACCTGGTCATGATGCGTTACATAGGGGCGGACGGCGTCGCCGCGATCAGCATCCTCTCATACGTCGAGTTCCTTGCGTTGTCGGTCGTGATAGGTTATTCCAACGGAGTGGCTCCGCTGATGTCGTTCCGTCACGGGGCCGGAGACAGGTCGGGGATCCGCAACCTGTTCAGGACGTCGATGTTGTTCGTATCGGTCCTGTCGGTGTCGGTCTTCGCCATGATGGAGCTGTTCGCCGGATCGGTAGCGGGTCTGTTCGCGCAATCCTCGGACAGCGTGATGGACCTGGTGGAACACGGCGCCACCGTATACGCGTTCGGATTCCTGTTCATGGGCATCAACGTGTATGCCTCGTCCATGTTCACGTCCCTTTCGAACGGGAAGGTGTCGGCCTGGATATCGTTCGTCAGGACGCTCCTCCTGCTGGCCCCGCTCATAATCCTGTTCCCGGCTGCGTTCGGCATAGATTCGGTGTGGTTCGCTGTGCCGGTCACAGAGGCCGTCACGGTCACGATGGT
>JAFVET010000106.1 GCA_017475875.1 Candidatus Methanomethylophilaceae archaeon | reverse complement strand
GGAGATACTCTAAAGAAGTACAGCCTCGGCGCTATCACGGACAGCGGTCTGATCGAATCCGTCAAGAGGAGCAAACAGGGTGCGTTCCTGGACAACGCCGTGGGAGTCTACGTGGTCGGTTCCAAGAACTACGGTTCTGATCTGGATTCTTTCCTCGGTGACCTTTCGGGAACCGAGTTGGAGATGGAGGTCCTCAGGAACTTCCTGTCCAAGAACCCGCGCCCGGTCATGCTGAAGAGTCCCCGCGGATCAGAGGCCCTCAACGCCCTTTGGGCATCCGATTGGAAGGCGATCATAACCAACGAATCGGATGCGAAGACCGCCGAGGCCATGGGGGACAGGTCGCGCGCCAAACCCCAGGACACCATACAGGAGGCCAGGGACCTGAAGCTCTCTGCCGACATCGTCGCCAAGCTCCCCGAGTTCAAACGCCCCGGTCCGATGACGCAGGCCGCCGACAAGATGGCGAAGGCCTACATGGCCGGAGGGACGGACATGCTCGTCAGGACAGCCAACGGGATAGGCGTGAAGGATTCCCACACGAGGGTGCTCTGCGCCGCGTTCGTCCAATCCGTGGGCGAGAAGGCCCCTTGGATCAAGCTGTCCCAATCGGAGCAGGAGTTCGCGGATTATCTGGTGCCTTTCGTGAAGAGGCTCTCGCACGCACAGCCCGAGCAGTACAGGGACCTGATGAACACCCTGCTTACCGCCGTGCAGTCGGGAGAGAAGGTGTGATCGTCTGCGGACGGTCACATCCGCTACGTAATGGGACACCGAAGGTGCGAAGGATTTCACCTCGCGGATGTTGTCGATCTCGTAGCGGACGCCCGTCCCGTCGAATATCTTCCTTATCCGGTCCTCGTATTCGTTGACGTAGAACGTGTCGTGGTAGTGGATGGTGCACCCGTCCTTGGCGAGGTGCAACGCATGCGGAAGGAATTCCGAAGTGGTCTGGACGTACCCCATCAGGATACGGTCGGCGAAGTTTCCTCCGGATATGTGCCGGTTGTCGCCGAGGATCGGTATCACCTTTTCCAATACGTCGTTGATTCTTATGTTGTCGAGGAGGAACTCGTAGGAGTCGGGGTTCTTCTCACAGGCGAACAGTCTTTTCGGCGACGCGTATTTGGCGATGGGGAGCGTGAAGTAACCTATCCCCGCGAACATGTCTACGACCGTTTCCCCGGTACAGTCTAGTTCCCTCATGCGCATCCTTTCATCGGTGTTTCCTGAGGCGAACATGACTTTGGTGACATCGAAACTGTAACGTATGCCGTTCTCCAACCTGGTCGAACGGGTGTCGGTTCCGAAGAGGACCTCCATGCTCGGTCTGCGGAACTCCCCGGAGACACCGCGTACGTCCGCGCAGACGGTTTTGGCTCCGAGTACCGATGCGTACGTTCTTCCGATGAGGTCCTTGTATTCCAGGCACGACGGGTCCAGGCGGACCACCACAATGTCGCCGACGAATTCCCATTTGCCGGGAGGTACTCCTTCGAAGCCTTCGTTCTCCAAGATCTCGTCGATGCGTTCCTGTGGGCTCCTGCGGTCGAGCGAATGTGCTTCGGTCTCGATAACCTCGTAGCCCATGGCGATCACGTCGGCTACATGTTCCGGGAGCAGAGGTACGATGCGGTAATTCCCTTCTTTGGAGATCTTCGCATGGCGTTCGACGAACTCCTCGTCCATAAGTCTGCGAATGACGGGTCCCGCCTCGTCCGACGGGATGCAGGCCGCCATTACCCTCATAGCGCCAGTCTCCCTAACAGGGCGAGTGCGTGCATGGACATCCTGGGGCTTTTGAGGATCCTGCGGACCACCAGGTCGGGATGATCGATGTCGATGTCGTTGAGGACGCTCCTGACGTCGTCCCTCCTAGCGAATCTACCGGCCAGAGACAGGTCCCCGTCGCTCATCCTGACGAACCTTCTGCGAAGCTTGTATCCCTTCTCGAGATCCGCACCCACTTCGGCCTTCCACCGCGATTCGTATCCCGACAGGTTCACCGCTGAGAGGTCTCCTTCGTTCAGCGCCAGGGACAGGTAGTCGGCAAGGATCGCCGCAGACCTGAGGCCTGGATGCACACCGCCACCGGATACGGGTTTGACCTGTGCCGCCGCGTCTCCGACCAGCGCACATGCGTCGCCGTAGCTCCTCCCGCGGAAACCCAGGGGGATGCGTCCGCAGCCGTACCTTATGATGCGGTCCTCCAATCCTTCCCTCTTCAGGTATTTCTTGAGGTATGGGAACGGGGGTTCACCTGCGGTGCATAGTCCGATCCTGGTGAAGTCGCCGCATGGGACCTCCCAGGTGAAGAATCCCGGTGCATGTTCCGATCCGAGGTACGAAGTGAAGTAATCGTCGTCGGAGGGTTTCCTGACCTCGGCTTGTATCCCGACCAGGTTCTCCTCCGGACCGGGGTTCCCCAGTTCCTTGGAAACCGTCGACCGCGGACCGTCAGCACCGACCAGCACCCTGCATTCCACCGTCCCATTGGTGTGGTTAACCCTGCGGCCTTCGGAATCGGGTACGGAACCTGTGAATTTCGTCTCGCATTGGATCTCCGCACCCGCGTCCCTGGCCGCATCGGCCATCATGGAATCCATCTGGGCGCGGTCGACGACCCTCATCAGGCGTTTGGAAGACCTCACAGTGGTCTCGTTGCCGTCGGGGAAGACTATCCTGGCCCCGTACATGTCGTTGAGGATGTCGGGTTTCACACCTGTAAGTGATAAAGCCTCGTCGGAGAGGAGGCCGGCGCATTGGACGGGGAGACCCGGTTGGGGGTGCTCCTCCAGTATCAGAACATCGTATTCGGATGCCATGAGGGCGGCGGTACGGCAACCTGCCGGCCCGCCGCCGATGACCACGGCATCGTATCTCATAAGATCAGTTCTTCTTGGATTTCTCGTAATCCGCGATGAACTTCTGGATACCCTCGTCGGTCTTCGGGTGTTTGACCATCAGTTTGAGGATATCGTAGGGGATGGTGGCGATGTCGCAACCGGCGGCCGCGGCATCGAGCACGTGGGTCGGGTTGCGGATGGAAGCGGCGATTATCTCGGTGTCGAAACCGTAGTTGTCGAAGATCTGCCTTATCTGGAAGACGAGGTCGCTCCCATACTGTCCGATGTCGTCGAGACGGCCGATGAACGGGGATACGAACGCGGCCCCGGCCTTCGCGGCGAGGAGGGCCTGCGCGGGGGAGAAGATCAGGGTGACGTTGACCTTGATGCCCTCGGACGAGAGGATGCTCGTCGCTTTGAGGGTCTCCACGCACATCGGGAGTTTGACGTTGATGTTGGGGTGGATGGCTGCGAGGTCCCTGCCCTCCTTGACCATCTCGTCCGCGGTCATGGACATGGCCTCGGCGCTGATGGGTCCGTCGACGATCTCCGCGATCTCCTTCACGCGGGTACGGACGTCGACGCCTTCCTTGGCGATGAGGCTGGGGTTGGTGGTGACTCCGTCGAGGATCCCCCAGCTGTTGATCTCTTTGATCATGTCGAGGTTGGCTGTGTCTATGAATATCTTCATCTGTTCACTTCCTTGATATTGACTTCTTGGCCGCCGCGACTATGTACGGTGCGGTCAGGCCGTATTTCTCCAGCAGTTCGGCCGGTTTTCCGGATTCCCCGAAGGTGTCCTTCGTCCCGACCCTCTCGAGTGGGACGCACGGTCCCTCGCAGAGGGCTTCCGCGACCGCGGAACCTAGACCTCCGATGATGCTGTGCTCCTCGGCGGTGACGCAGCACCCGGTCTTCGATACGGACGCGAACAACGTCCCGGTGTCGAGGGGTTTGATCGTTGACATGTTGATGACTTCGGCCGAGATCCCTTCCTTGGCGAGGGTCTCGGCGGCTTCGAGGCAGAACGACACCATCTGTCCGCATCCGACGAGTGTCACGTCGGTACCTTCGCGGAGTACCGTGGCCTTGCCTATCTCGAAGGTCACGTCCTCGGGGAGGATCGTGGGGAACTCGGACCTTCCCATCCTCATGTAGACAGGACCGTCGTAGTCGGCTATGGCGATGGTCGCCGCGTACGCCTCGTACGCGTCGGCGGGGGAGACCACGGTCATGTTGGGAAGGGACCTCATTATGGACATGTCCTCGAGGGCCTGGTGCGACGCACCGTCCTCTCCCACGGTTATCCCGCAGTGGGTGGCCACTATCTTGACGTTCAGTTTGGGATAGGCTACGCCGAGGCGTATCTGTTCCCAGCACCTTCCGGTCGCGAACACCCCGAACGTCGATGCGAACGGCACTTTTCCTGATGCTGCCAGTCCGGAGGCGATGCCGATCATGTTCTGCTCGGCTATCCCGACCTCAACGAACCGTTCCGGGGCGACCTTCTTGAATTCAGAAGTCTTGGTCGAACCGGCGAGGTCCGCGTCGAGCACGACGATGTCGTCCCTGATGGCGGCGAGGTCGGCCAGGGCCTTCCCGTAGTAGTTGCGCTGTGCGAGCTTCTCTCCGGTCACTGTATCACGTCCGTGAGCTCTTTGACGGCCTGCTCGTACTCCTTCTCGTTGCACGCACGTCCGTGGAACCCGGCGTTGTTCTCCATGAACGACACGCCTTTGCCCTTGATGGTGTTCATTATGATGACCGTCGGATCCTTCTTCGACCTGCCGGCCTTCTCGAGCGCTTCGATGAGCTGTCTGACGTTGTGGCCGTTAGCGATAATGACGTTCCAACCGAAAGCCCTCCATTTCTCCGGGAGGGGGTCGAGGCCGATGGCCTCTTCGGTGTTCCCTGTGATCTGCAGGCGGTTGCGGTCCACTATCGCGACGAGGTTGCTCAGACCGTACTGGTGAGCGAACATCGCCGCCTCCCAGTTCTGACCGCTCTGGAGCTCCCCGTCCCCGAGGAGGCAGTAGGTGCGGTAGTCGGCGCCGTCCATCTTTCCCGCGAGTGCTATACCGCAGGCCATGCTGAGCCCTTGTCCGAGGGATCCGGTTGACATCTCCACGCCGGGGAGCTTACCCCTGACCGGGTGTCCCTGGAGCCTGGAGCCCAGCGCCCTCAGCGAGAGCAGCTCCTCCGTGGGGAAGTACCCCGCCTCGGCCAGAGCGGCGTAAAGGACGGGCGCCACGTGTCCCTTCGAAAGGACGAACCTGTCCCTCCCGGCCCACTGCGGGTCCGAGGGGTTGTGGCGCATTATGCGGAAATACAGCACGGACATGAGTTCCGCCGCCGAGAGCGACCCTCCGGGGTGTCCGGATGAGGCTGCGTAGGTCATCTCTACGACGTGGAGCCTGAGCCTGTTGGCCATATCCTCGAGTTCAGGTATGCTGAATTCTGCCATGTTCTCACTCGTTCTCGATCCTCGGAGCCAGGAGGTAGTTGACCGTGACGTTTCCGTCCGCGAGACCGAACAGGAGTTTGAGCGGGTGGTCCTGGCCGAGTTCGATCCTGACGAGGGTTCCTCCAGGAATCGCCTTGATGATGTTCGAGAAGTAGTCCAGGGGGAACTGGCTGACCGTCTCCTCGGGAGACTCTATCTCCTCGAGTTTGTCCTTGTCGAGTCTCAGGCTGACGGAATCGGTCTCTCCCTCGCAGGAGAGTTCGAAGAAGTCCGGTCCGGATTTGAGGGCCAGGTGGTCGGATATGGATTCGGCCGCGCGTATCCCCTTGAGGAGCTCGTCGGAAGCCACGGTGACCATGGACGGAAGGTTCAGCGAGGGGACCTTGGGGTCGTTCATGGTGGACGTGTCCACGAGGTTCATGCGCCTCGTGATGTTTCCGACCTTGAACACGAGCCTCCCGTGGATCTCGTCCTGCTCCAAGCAGATCATGTCGCCGGAGGAGGCGAGCTTGAGGACCCCTTTGACCTTGTCGAGGTCGAGTCCCAGTTCGGTGTCTTCCGCCTCGTAGCTGTCGAACGCCTCCTTGTTCACTTCCAGTTCGATCATCGCCACGTGTGCGGGATCGACGGCCTTGAGGGTCATCCCGTCGGCGTTGATGGTGAATTTTATCTCGTCGATGAGGGTGGACACGATGTCGACCATGCCCTTGAGGGTGTCTGATTTCAGAACGGCTTTGAACATGCCGCCACCTCAGTACTCTCTCCAGGAGTGGTTGCACTTGCAGCAACGGTATATCCTGGTCTCAGGTTCATCGGCGGCACGCGTCTGCCTGATGACGAAGTATGCCTCGGTATGCCCGCACTCGGGACACGGGATGCGTGTCTTGGGGAGGGTCGCGACATTCTCCGTGATCACCGTGGTCTCCTTGTCCTTGGAGTCGGTGGTGAAAATCTCTTTCCTCACGATGCTTTTCGTGGCACCGCAAGCCTTGCAGACGTATTCCCCGTTTTCAGGGAACATCATTGAGCCGCACGAGCAGAACATTCAATCAGCCTCTGCCTAGGCATTCCCTTACAATATTAAAATTAACGCATGCGCGTGTCCAGTCGGAGGACACTGCATGCCGAAGGGGAGGGGGAAGGTCCCCTCACTCCTTCTTCTTCGAGGTTTTCTTCTTGCCGGATTTCGTGGCCTTGCTGTTGGCCTTGACGGCCGCGGTTATCTGGTCGGCCTCGGTGTGGCCGTCGGTGACTTCGGAAGCCGGGAACCAGAACGTGGTCCATCCCTCTTCCTTGAGCGTCGAGTCCAGCTCCTCGTCCTTCTCGCCGTCGTAGACGTAGACGGCGACCTTTCCCTTAACGAAGGCCACGGGTATCTCGTGGGGCCCGTATCCGCGTCTGCAGCGGAGACCCTTGTTCCACGCCGCCCTCCTGACGAGGGCTTCGGGGGAGTTGTCCGTGTAGATGTCGCCTTCGTCCTCGGTATCGTCGGCGGCTGCGGCGACGGCACCGGCGAGTGCGGCTCCCGATGCCGCGACTTCCGCCACATCTGCGGGTGAACTGCCTTCTACGGCAGTCTCGGGGACATCCTCCGCAGTCGCTTCGGGTGCGTTTCCAGGTTCGGAGGACCCGTCCGTTTCGGTAGGTTCGGAGGGTTGGTCGTCCTCGGGTGCATTCTCTTCGGGTGCCTGTTGGTCGGCCTGATCCGGGACCTCGTCCTTCGGCTCGGCCCTTTCCTCGGCTTCGCCTCCTCCGGTTACGGAGGTTTCAGGGTCGTCCGAAACGGCTTCCCCGGTCGTCTGTGCATCGACAGGCGACGTCGTCTCTTCCTGTTCGGTCTCCTGCACCTCCTCGACATCGGAAACATCCGTTGGCACGTCGGTTTCAGTCGTTTCGGGGGCAAGGTCCTTGGTGACGTCTTCCTCTTCCTGGGCATCGGTGTCGGCAGGTTGGATCTCTTCAACGGATTCACCGGAATCGGCTTCGTTTTCGGTGTTCTCGTCCGATGTCGCCTGTTCCGTCTCATCCGGTTGTTCCACGTTCTGGACGTCGTCGATCTCGTCCAGGAGGGACTGCATTCCGTAAACCTCGGCCTTGCGCTCGGGTTCCTTCTTCGGGGTCTCACTGGCGACAGGTTCGGCGTCTTCGGCGGTCTCCTCCTGTCCTCCGACGTCGTTTTCGTCGGGTTCCTGGTTTTCGGCCACCTCGGTTACGGCGGTTTCCTCCCTTTCCGATTC
>JAFVET010000105.1 GCA_017475875.1 Candidatus Methanomethylophilaceae archaeon | reverse complement strand
TATGAGGGGCGACACGACCGAGGAACCAACGGTCAGGATGCTCGACGTCCTGTCGAAGGGCGGTGATCTCTCCACGGTTCCGAACCTCACCTGGAAGGATTCCGCGGGGATACATGTAAACGAACTTTCCTTCTCGTTGGAATCGTTGGACGACGTCATCTTCGACTACGGCACCATGATCAAGTCCGTCATTCGCAGCATGGACGTCAAAGGTTCGCTCCCGTGGTTGGATTGGGACAAGGTCCCGCTGACCACCGTGCTGACCGTTAGGGGATGTTCCGTCAACTGCGCCGAATGCGGTGGTTCCCATTTCGCCAACAAGAGGGTCGTATGCCGCAACGCCCCGGCGTTCAGGAGCCCCGCCAAGCTCGCAGAGGACCTCGAGATGGTCCAGTCGTATTTCGATACACCAGTGTTCATAATCGGCGACCTGAGGCAGAAGGGGCCGGCCTATGCCGAGGAGTTCCTGAAGGAGGTCCGCGACAGGAAGATCCAGAACCAGGTGGTCGTGGAGCTGTTCAGGGGGGCCGGGGCCGATTACTTCAAGGAATTGGACCGTTCATTCGAAGGCGGGTACACGATCGAGTTCTCCCCCGATTCGCATGACGAGAAGGTCAGGCTGGCGTTGGGGAAGGGCTACACCAACGAGGCGATAGAGCGGACGATAGAGGCCGCCTTCCCCAACGGCTGCAGGAGGTTCGACCTGTTCTACATGAACGGGCTACCACAGCAGGACCGTGCATCGGCGATGTACAGCGCGGAGGCCGCTAAGCACCTCTGGTCGCTGGTCCGTCCGGAGGATGGCTTGTACATATACAACGCACCATTCGCCCCGTTCGTCGACCCGGGAAGCCGCGCGTTCGAGGAGCCTGAGAAATGGGGTTACCGCCTCAGGGCGAGGACGTTGGAGGAGCACCGCGTACTCCTCGACAACCCGTCGTGGAAGCACGTCCTGTCCTACGAGACGGAATGGATGACCCGCGACGACGTGGCCGAGATCTCGTACGACGCTGCGATAGTCCTGGCCAGGATGGAGTACGAGTCCGGTAGGATAGGCAAGGACGTCTACGACCAGCGTTGCGAGAGGACGGAGTTCGCCAGGGACCTGATGCACCGTATCGACGACATCATGGCAATCGCCGATCCGGAGGAGCGCGAGGCAAGGCTCTGGGAGACGAAGGAGGACAGCCTTTCGGTGATGAACTCCACCATCAACAACAAGAAGGATCTCGATTGGGAGACCAGGGGAATCATGCGCAATCTGCCGAGGATAGCTTTCACGACTCTGCGCAGGATGGTCCACTGACCTTCGCAACACAAAGAAACGAAATGTGCCAGACGATCGGATGATCACTTCTTCTGGCTCATTTCCCTGGACTTGCAGACGGCCGCGTCGACACCTGCGATCACAGCCGAGCGGAGACCCATGTCCTCGAGCGTGCGGACGCCCTCTATGGTGGTGCCTCCCGGGGAACAGACCTCGTCCTTCAGCACGTCGGGGTGCTTCCCAGTCTCCAAGACCATTTTCGCTGCTCCGAGCATGGACTGTGCGGCGAGTTCGATCGCGTCTTTGCGCGGAAGACCAGCCAGGACACCGGCGTCGGCCATGGCGTCGATGATCATGTACATGAAAGCGGGCGAGCTGCCGGCCAGACCGGTGATCGCGTCCATCGACGATTCGGGGACCTCGACGACCATGCCCACGGCCGAGAGCATCTCCTCGATCTTTTTCTTGTCGTCCTGTGTGACGTTCGCGCTGCAGCAGTACCCCATCGCACCGTCAGAAACCATGACGCAATGGTTGGGCATAACCCTGAAGTTTTTGCATGCTGGCACATATTGTTCCATGCCGTCCAGCGTAAGTCCTGCAACCAGGCTCACGACCGTTTTTCCCTTATCCACCTTGGCCTTCTCCTCCACGAACACCTGACGGACCTGGTACGGTTTGACCGCGATGACGATGATGTCGGCCAGGCGACAGACCTCGGACGCGGTACGGTAGGTGCGGACACCGAAATCGTTCTCGATCGACTCACGGGTAGACTCGGAAGGGGCGCAGGCGATGAGGTCATCGGGTGAAACGACACCTTTCGAAAGGAAACCGCCCATGAGGGCCCTTCCCATTTTGCCAGCACCTATAAAACCCACCTTAGGGGACATGCCCGAGGGTAATGACTCGATATAAATAAATTTTGGCTGGAACGCGTCGATTTCGACCTTTTCCATATTATATGGACTGTGCAATCTTTATGTACTAACAAAGTATCGCTGAAGACCAATGTCACTAATTGTGTACTACATGCCGTTAGCGTTCGTGGCGATTATCGCCCTCGGATTCGCTCCCTTGGCATGGGGGGTCTCTAGGTTCATAAGACCTACCAAACCCACTCAATGGATGGAGACAACCTATGAGTGCGGTTCGGAACCCATCGGTGAGGCACATGTTCAGTTCAGGTTCCAATACTACGCGTTCGCTCTGATCTTCGTGGTATTCGACCTGGTGGCGACATTCCTCATGATTTGGGCGGTGTCTTTCTCAGGCCTGTCCATCACCGCTCAGGTGATGATGATGTTCTTCCTGGGAGTCCTGATCCTCGGAGTGGCTTATGCTCTGAAGAAGGAGGAAACCGTATGGATATGAGTCTCTACCCGCATGCAGTAGCGATGAGCGCTGATGAGTTTATGTCGTGGTCCAACGCGATGATAAACAACATGCTCAGCTCAGGAGTCAAAAGATCGATCGACAACCTGACCGGACCTATCTGGACATGGGCCATGAAGAACTCAATGCACCCGCTGCACTGGGGTCTCGCATGCTGTGCCCTGGAGATGGCGGCCGCTTCGGCACCCAGGTACGACGCCGAGCGTTACGGTATGATCTACCGTTCTTCGCCCAGGCAGACCGATATCCTGCTTGTCAACGGTTGGATCTCCAAAAAGATCCGTCCCGACCTCAGGCGTCTCTACGAACAGATACCCAACCCCAAGTGGGTCGTGGCCATGGGCGAGTGCGCCATCTCCGGCGGACCGTGGTACGATTCCTACAACATCGTCCAGGGACTGGACCAGATCGTCCCTGTCGACCTTTACATACCCGGCTGCCCCGCGCGTCCGGATGCGATGATAGACGGATTCATGCTTCTGCAGAAGAAGATCGAGAGCTACTTCAAGAGAGGCGCCTTCATGGAGGACTGAGGATGGACTCCGATACAGTATGCCAGAGCCCTTCCGAAGACGAGATCGTCTCGGCTCTCAAATCCAAATTCCCATGTGTCGAGGTCAAACGCACGGAGACCCGCAGGGTCTACGCGACCGCGCCCAGGGAGCACATCTTCAAGATCTGCACATTCATGCACGACAACCTGACCTTCGAGCATTGCACTACGGTCATGGGCGTCGATTACGTGGACCATCTTGCAGTGGTGTATCTTCTGACGAACTATTACAACGGGGTGACAGTGGAGTTCACCGTCGATATTCCCAACGACGACCCGCATGTCGATTCGGTCACGCCCATCTGGGAATGGGCCAACTGGCACGAGAGGGAGACCTGGGAGCTCTTCGGAATAGTCTTCGACAACCACCCGAAGCTCGAGAGGCTTCTCACTCCCCAGACGTATGAGTTCTTCCCCTTCAGGAAATCCTACAAACTTAGAGGGTGGGAGTGAATGGCTGATTCCATTGTACCTATGAAAGAGACCATCGAGAAGATGGAAACCGACAAGATGTGGATTATCATGGGTCCGCAGCACCCGTTCTCCCACGGACTTTGGACGTTAAAGGTCCAGGTCGATGGAGAAATCATCACCGATGCGGAACCGATAGTCGGTTACCTGCACCGCGGATGGGAGAAGGAGACCGAGAACAGGACCTACCCCAAGATTATCCCGATGGCGGACCGTCTGTGCTACGCGGCATCCATGACATATACACATCTATATTGTATGACCGTGGAGAGGGCGCTCGGCATCGACATCCCCGATAAGGCGAAATACATCCGTATCGTGGCCGACGAGATTTGCCGTATCAATTCCCACTTAATGTGGTTGGCTGCGGTCGGTACCGACCTCGGTAACCTGACCGTGTTCCTCTGGTGCATGAGGGAGAGGGAGTACTTCCTCGACCTGAACGTCAAGCTCTGCGGAGCCAGGATGACCACCAACTTCCCGCGTATCGGAGGAGTCAGGAACGACACCACCGAGCTTTTCGACAGGGATATACTCAGGACCGTCAACCGCTTCGAGAAAGCCCTCTGGGACATCATCTATCTGATCGACGATTCCTCGACCTTCGTATCGAGGATGAAGGGTATCAGCTACATCACCCGCGAGCAGGCCGCCAACGTCGGTCTGACCGGACCCGCCATGAGGGGTTGCGGGGTTGACTTCGACCTCCGCCGTGACGATCCTTATGATAATTACGACAAGATCGACTTCGAAGTGCCAGTCCTCACCGAGGGAGATACGTATTCCAGATACATGATCCGTATCGAGGAGATGTTCCAGTCCTGTGAGATCATCAGGCAGGCGGTTCAGAAGATCAACGCGCTCGGAAAGAACGCCCCCTACAGGCTCAAGACACCCTCGAAGGTTCCCGCCGGTACGGCTTTCGCCAATCTGGAGGACCCCCGTGGAGAGTCTATGATGTA
>JAFVET010000104.1 GCA_017475875.1 Candidatus Methanomethylophilaceae archaeon | reverse complement strand
GCCCTCGTTGATCTCGTACTCGCGGCCGAGCTTCTCCAGGGCGTACTTGAGTCCGTTGGTGGCCTGCTCCCAGTCCTCGTCGCTTCCCATGCTGTTCTCGGGACGGGTGGAGAGCTCGACGTGATAGGTGAATCCGAACTTGCTGTAGACCTCGTCGATGAGGCCGACGACACCGCTCACCTGCTCGGTGATCTGCTCGGGGGTGATGAATATGTGCGAATCGTCCTGGGTGAAGCACCTGACCCTCATCAGGCCGTGGAGCGTTCCGGAACGCTCGTGCCTGTGGACCAGACCGAGCTCGGCGAGCTTGAGCGGGAGGTCCTTGTAGGAATGGGTCTTCGTGCGGTACACCAGCACGCTGCCGGGGCAGTTCATCGGCTTGATGCAGTAGGGCTCGTCGTCGATGACGGTGGTGTACATGTTGTCCTTGTAGTGGTCCCAGTGCCCGGACTGCAGCCAGAGCGACTGGTTGAGGATTATCGGGGTGGATATCTCCTTGTATCCTTCCCTGACGTGGATCTCCCTCCAGTAGTCCAGGAGGCTGTTCCTCAGGACCATGCCCTTGGGGAGGAAGAACGGGAACCCGGGTCCCTCCTCCATGATCGCGAACAAGCCCATCTCCCTTCCGAGCTTGCGGTGGTCCCTCTTCTTCGCCTCCTCGATGACGGCGAGGTGCTTCTCGAGGTCCTCCTTGCTCTGGAACGCGGTACCGTAAATGCGCTGGAGCATCTTGTTCTTCTCGTCTCCGCGCCAGTATGCGCCGGCGATCGACAGGAGCTTGAACGCCTTGACCTGCTTGGTGTAGAGCGCGTGGGGTCCTGCGCACAGGTCCACGAACTCGCCCTGCTTGTAGAAACTGATGGGGGCGTCCTCCGGGAGGTCCTCCACCAGCTGGACCTTGTAGTCCTCGCCCTTGGATTTGAGGTACTCGATGGCCTCGGCGCGGGGCTTGGTGAAGGTCTCCAGCTTCAGGTTCTCCTTGATGATCTTCTTCATCTCGGCCTCGAGCTTCTCGAGGTCTTCGGGAACGAACCCACCCTCCTTGTCGAAATCGTAGTAGAACCCGTCCGCGATGGCCGGACCGATCGCGAGCTTGGTGCCCGGATACAGTCTCTGGACCGCCTGGGCCAGGATGTGGGATGTCGTATGCCTGATGACTTTGAGTTCGTCTTCACACTCGGAAACAGAACCGTCGCTGTACAATGCCTTCATAGTTTCACGACCCGCCTGCGAACGAACGCCGGCTGAGATTGTTGATGGGCGCCCCGTATCTTTGCTCGTTCTTATATTCAGCGGTCGGTTTTGTCGGGTTCCTCCATCATGGCCTGCATGTTGGCAGGAACCGTCCCGTGCGGCCGCGGTTGACCGTTCCAGACCAATTTCCAGATTGCTCACAACGAAAGCGGAATAGATGCGGTCGGGATATTCAACAGGTAGCTGTAATATTTTTATATCAGTTACCTGTTATACTTCGATGGAGGAAAAAGAAATGTGCAACGACACTGACTCTAGGGCACTGTCTATGAAAACCGTGCATCTCACCCGTATGATGCACATCATGCACGAAGAGAGGATGAGGGAGTTCGACCCGAGCGCAGCACCCGGTCGCGTGATCGCATTCCTCAGGCTCACCGGGGAGGTGACCGTCGGGGAGATGTGCATGATACTCGGAACGAAACCCCGCTCCCTCGAGAAGAGCCTCTCGAAACTGGTCGAGGAGGGACTCGTATCCCGTCAGGAAGGGGAGAAGAAGTGGCTCGACAAGGTGAAGCTCACAGAGAAGGGACTCGAACCCGGCAAGATACCGAAGGGACCCATGTCAAAGGTCTTCGACACCCTCAGCGAGGAGGAGCGCGGACAGTTCGCGGCCATACTCGACAAACTGAACGCGGGTTTCGAGAAGGAACTCGGGCTTCCCAAGGATCCGGAGGAACGCAGGAAGGCCGTGCGCGAGAGATCGGCGACCTTCCAACACGGACCCGTGCACTGCAGAGGCGCGCCCGGTCCGAGACCGGGACATTAGGTCGCGTGACCGACGGGGCGTGCCTCCGACCACCGGCCCCTACCTCATTCCCCGAACCTTTTTAGGCGACGCACGGGCGCGTCCGCTCCGCCGTCGCGATGATTTTTATATTCTCCTTCGGTACCAACGGCGATAACATGTCAGACGGCCCCGACCCCATGGAACTGCCCATGAAGATGGCGCACGTGTCGCGCCTGATGCGCCTGCACCGCGCGGAGAAGGCGGGAGGAGGGATGGACCCCATGGCGGGACAGGGGCGCCTGCTCGCCTTCCTGAAGATCGCTGGAGAAGCACCGTCGACGGACATAGCTGCGATTTTGGGAATAAGGCAGCAGTCCCTCAACCAGTCCCTGGTCAGACTGGAGGAGGATGGTTACATAGTGCGCGAGCAGGCCGAGGACGACCGGCGGCGCATAATCGTGAAACTTACGGAAAAGGGTCGCGATGCGGAACCGCCGAAAAGCCAGATCGCCAAGGTCTTCGAGGTCCTGTCCGAGCATGAGCAGGAGCAGCTGTCGTCGATACTCGACAAACTCATAGACGCGTTATCCGAAGACCTCGGGTTGCCGGAAGATCCCTACGAGCAGATGGAAGCCATCAGGAAGAGAATGGGCGAGGAGCGTTTCCGCAGGGCGATGGCTTTCAGGGACCAGGGCAGGATGTAATCGTCAATGAAAACCAGAGGGCCGCCGAGATACGCGACGAAGCGGTTGAGTCCGTTCGCAGGAACTTCGACCAATCGAACATCTCCAGATACGTGACCGCTGACGGCAGGACCGTGAAACAGTTCCTAGACGACTGCGTTGATAACGATGGCGACGAGGACGAGAATGAGAAAAGACGGAAAGCCGACCGAGGATGAGAGAATCGAGGCCACCAAGGACTACTGGAGGTTCCATTGCCTGTTCCTGATGACTATCATGGACCTGTGCATCGTACGTCTCCAGAGGCACTCGGGCCTGAGCTATGTGGAGGCCAGCGTATGGACCCGCTGGAAAGTTGGAGGTCGCAT
>JAFVET010000103.1 GCA_017475875.1 Candidatus Methanomethylophilaceae archaeon | reverse complement strand
CGACCCCCTGTCCCCGTCGGATGTGCCCCCCGTGATGTCCATGTGACTTTCTATATCGATTATAATATAAACTGGAATCATTGCATAGCATACCGTCATAATATGTGGCCTCTGGGATAACCGTCGCTCATACGATCCCGTGGATCCCTCGTCCAGGCATTCTTTTTAAGTCATAGGATACAGATACGTTTCCTGGAGAGTATCACATGGGCCTCTTTGACAACATCAAGAGCGCCGCATCCGGCGGACAGTCGTCCAAGGACGTGGTGTTCAGCAGACTCCCGAACACGCTCGAAGAATTCAAAGCCCTCCCGCAGGCGTCGCTGACCGACCCGTTCGACACCGCCGCCCTCACCGTCCTGGCACTCTGCTTCTACCCCCAGGACAAGGACCTCAGCCTCCAGATGGTAGACTACCTGAAGGGACCGAAGCCCCTGAGCGCGTACGACAAACAGTTCATCGCGGACCGTTTCGTCGACCAGGACTACATCCCCCGCTCCTACTTCAAGGGGACCAGCCCCGCCAACGACTACACCCCCTCGGAGCCCTACACCGTCACCGTGAAGGCGGGCCCGTACGCGTACCAGGACGACGGCTATGCCAAACTCGACCTCGTGTCGAGCGGAGCGGACAGCCCCCGTCAGATCCAGCTCAGGAAGGCGAAGGACGGAAAATGGTACCTCTGGGAGCAGTTCGTGCTCGTCGGCATCAGAAAAGCCGAGGGAGAGAACCCCTGGGCCTGAATCCTTTTCGCAAAACCATCTCCCTACGCCGTCCGCCTTGGGTTAGCCAGCGGGCGGCGTTAATTAATAATTCATTGTCATAAATACCCGTCCCTATAATAAAGTAAGGGATTCAAGCGGGCAGTGTCAAGAGTATCGATAGTGGTGCCGATTTTCAACGGCGCCAAGTATCTGCGGTCGCTGCAGACCTATTTCTCGAGGCAGACCTACAAGGACTGCGAGATACTCCTGATAGTCTCTTCCAAATCCACAGACGGCTCGTACACCGAAGCGAACAAACTCTTCGGGGACGTAGAGGGCTGCAGGGTCATACTGTACGAGGACGTGGACTCCCTCGGCGGGTCCAAGAACAAGGGACTCGACAACGCGACCGGGGACTACATCTGGTTCATGGACGTGGACGACTTCGCCTCCGACCACTTCCTGGAAGAGCTGGTGAAGATCAAGGAGGAGAACTCGGCGGACATCGTCGCCTGCAACTTCGTCTACTCACACAACGACATGCCCTTCGACGAATACCCCGGCAAGTTCCCGGTGAAGGTGCTGACGTCATCGGAGGCGCTCCGCGCCAGGGTCGACGGAAAGTTCCCGGTCACTTCCTGGTCCATGCTGTACGACCTGCCTTTCCTGAAGGAGCACGGCCTGCGCTTCGAAAGCGGACTTGCCGAGGACATAGTCTTCACATACACGGCGCTGTCCCTCAGCAGCAAGGTGTGCTATTATCCCAAACCCCTCTACAAATACCGTATCAACTACTCGTCCGTCTGCAACAATTCCGCCACCCGCGACATAAGGGCGGAGACGGAGGTACGCAGGTTCGAGACGCTCGACAAACTGTTCGAATCCGACAGGTACATGAGGAGGATGTTCTGCCTCTACCGCGTCAGGTCCGCCGGACACATGACCTACCGCTCGTTCAGAAGATACATCAAAGGGCCCGAGGTCAAGAACGCGGTGCATAAGTGCCGCGAACCATGGGTGAGGTTCGAATTCGGGGTGGCGAGATGGCTCTCACCGCTGTATTTCGCTGCGATACGTTTATTCTTTAGAGTTATATATTACCGTTCAGGTAAAACCTATACTCCCATGGAGAGGGAGTCGTACGACGACTCGCGCAAGTCGCCGACGAACGAGGGCGGGAAGGAAAACGGTCCCGACTGAAAAGGGATGGATATGCAGAAGGACACGGTTTCCCACGTTTGCGAAGGGCTTGAGAAAGGTCTGAAGTACGAATTCAACAGCGGACGCAAGGACCATGTCATATTCTTTTCCAGAGGAATCGGTTCCGTCCTCTCCAGGTTCATAGAGGAATCCTACTACAATACCGACGTCATGGTCCTCGAAGAGACGGACGGTCGCATGCCGGGATGGCTGGACGAGACCTGGGCCGCGGTAGTGATCTGCGCCGGCGGACGGCCTTCCCCTGTGGACTGCGACAAGCTGCGCTCCACCGGCGCCGAGGTGTTCTCGTTGTCCGACGAACCGGAACGGTTCGGAGGCAAGGGAGTGAAGATCTCGCACGACTACTCCGTGGGCGAAGTGGTCGGGGCCGCGGCCGTGCTGATGAAGGGTTTCGGACACCCGCAGCTGTACGACGGTCTGACCAGGTTGATGGGACCGCTGAGAAGCTACTGTCTGGACATCGCCGAAAACCAGGACGTCGCCTCCATGGCCAAGGACCTGAAAGGCCGCATCCCGGCGATGTACACCACGTCTGAGACCTACTCCACGGCAAGGTACTGGGAGTGCATGTTCCTCAAAAAGTGTGGAATCAAGGGATATTCCGCAACGTTCCCCGAGTTCAACCACAACCAGATAATGGGCTGGGCCGACGAGACGGCCAGGGATTCGGAATGCAAGCTGATAATCCTCCGCGTGGAGTCAGACGACCTCAAGATAGACGACCTGGTGGACTGCACCATCCAGGTTCTGACCGAAAACCGCATCCCGCTCACGGTCGTGAGCTTCATGAACAAGGACATGCTTCTCAACAGGATGGAGGCCCTCGCGTTCGGGGATACCCTGCTAGCCTACTTGGAAGGAGGTGCCCGATGACCGAACTCACCGTACGCGAACAGCTCCACAACTTCGCGGACGACCTCGAAAACGCGCTCAGCGAAAACATAGAGGCCCAAAACGCCAGCTCAGTCATACTCTGCGGGATGGGAGGATCTGCCATCAGCAGCATGATGGTCAACGACCTCATCTACCAGTACTGCAAGGTCCCGTTGATGGTCGTCAACTACCCGAAGATCCCCGGTTGGGCGAACAAGGGAACGCTGGCCATCGTGTCGAGCTATTCCGGCAACACCCGCGAGACCCTGATGATGTACGAGGCGGCCAAAGCGAAAGGATGCAAGATCGTCGTCATATCATCCGGAGGTAAACTCACCGAGCTTGCCAAGAAAGACGGTTACCTCGATGTCGCCCTCCCCAAGAACATGCAGCCCAGGCATTCGGTGGGTTTCCAGATTGGTTACACCCTTGCACTGCTCAGGAACCTGGGTGCGGAAAAGGTGTACGAACAGATGAAGACCTCGATACCGGAGCTCCTCAAGTTCAGGGACTACCTGGAGAACGACGGGAGGGACATGGTCGAAGGCTATGCCCGGCGTTTCATATGCGCGGTGCCCTGCGTCCGCGCCGTCCCCGGTTCGACGTCGATAGCGTTCAGATGGATCTCGCAGATCAGCGAGAACTCCAAACACATAGCGGTGATCGACCGCTCCATGACCTCCGACGCCATAGACCTGTCGGACAACGTGCCCGGGTACTCGGAGGACAGGATCCTCTGCAACCTCCGTCAGATGATGGTGGCCGACTACGCGTCCATGAAGGCGGCGGAGAACAGGGGCCTCGACCCGGCGGTGGTCGGAGCGATCACACGCCAGAAGGAGCTGCTGAATTCGGGACGGTGCACCATCAGGACCGTGCTGTCCAGCCAGGTATACATTCACAACGGTGATTGAGATGAAACCGACGGTTATGGTGACCGGTGGGGCCGGATACATAGGTTCCCACACCGTGCGCCTCCTTTTGAAACAGGGATACAAGGTCAGGGTCTTCGACAACCTCTCGGCCGGACACGAATGGGCCGTGGGAGACGCGGAACTCGTCCGCGGCGACCTTGCTGACAAGAACGAGATAAAGAACGCCCTGAAGGGCGTGGACGCCGTGGTCCACTTCGCGGCGTCGATCGAAGTGGCGGAATCTGTCGCCGACCCCGCCAAATACTACCGCAACAACGTGGCCAACGGCCTGAACCTTCTGGAGGCCATGATCGAAGAGGGCGTGAAATGCATCGTGTTCTCGTCTTCGTGCGCCACGTACGGACAACCCGAGAAGGTACCCGTCACCGAGGACGAGAAACAATGGCCCGTGAGTCCCTACGGCTGGACCAAACTGATGTTCGAGCGCATGCTGCACGACATGGAAGGCGCGTACGGGATACGCTCCGCTTCTCTCCGCTACTTCAACGCGGCCGGTGCGAGCCCCGACGGAGGCATCGGCGAGCTCCACGAACCTGAGACCCACGTGATACCCCTTATCCTTAGACGCATCCGCTCCGGCGGCACGTTCACGGTGTTCGGAGACGACTACGACACCCCCGACGGGTCGTGCGTCAGGGACTACATCCACGTGGACGACCTCGCGGAGGCCCACATCAAGGCGGTGGAATACCTCCTGGCTGGGAACCCCTCGGAACAGTTCAACCTCGGGACCGGCAACGGTACGTCCGTGAAGGAGCTCGTCGAATCTGTGAAGCGTGTGACCGGAAGGGACATCGACGTCAAGATCGGCGACAGACGTCCCGGAGACCCGCCCATGCTCGTCGCCGACAACTCCAAGGCCCGGAGGATACTGGGCTGGGAACCGGTCAGGACCCTGGACGACGTCATATCCTCGGCCTGGGCTTGGGAGGACGAACTCCTGAGAAAGGGCTGATTTACATTACGTTAACGAGATGATCCTATGAAATTCTGTATTGTGGGTACAGGTTACGTGGGCCTGTCGCTGTCGACCCTCCTGGCGAGGAAGTACAAGGTCGTCGCGGTCGACATCGTGCCCGAGAAGGTGGAGTTGATCAACTCCGGAAAGTCGCCGATCGTGGACAAGGAGATATCCGAGGCACTGGCCTCCGGGAAACTCGACCTGAAGGCCACGACCGACATCAACGAATGCGCGGGCGCGGACTTCGTGATCATCGCCACACCCACGAACTACGACCCGGCCGTCGACCACTTCGACACCGGTTCCGTGGATTCCGTGATCAAACAGGTGACCGAGATCGACAGAAACTGCACCATAGTAGTGAAGTCCACCGTGCCCATAGGGTACGTTGCGGCAAAACGTCAGGAGGGTTTCGAGAACGTCATCTTCTCCCCGGAGTTCCTCCGCGAGGGCAAGGCCCTCTACGACAACCTCCACCCGTCCCGCATAATCGCCGGAATCCCATCCGAATCCCTCCGCGGGAAGGCGGAGGATTTCGTCAACGCCCTCGCGTCGTGCGCCGACGAGAAGGACGTGCCCGTCCTGGTCATGCCGTCAACCGAGGCGGAATCCGTCAAACTGTTCTCCAACACCTACCTGGCCATGAGGGTGGCGTTCTTCAACGAACTCGATTCGTTCGCGGCCGTCCACAACCTGGACCCGGCTTCCATAATCAAAGGGGTCTCGCTCGATCCGCGTATCGGCGACTACTACAACAACCCCTCGTTCGGATACGGCGGATACTGCCTCCCCAAGGACACCAAACAGCTGCTGTCCAACTACCACGACGTTCCCAACGACCTGGTGAAGGCGATCGTCTATTCCAACGACACCCGCAAGAAGTTCATCGCCAACCGCATCATGGAGAGGAGCAACGGCGGGAAGGTGGGGATATACAGGCTCTCCATGAAATCCGATTCGGACAACTACCGCGAGTCCAGCATCATCAGCGTCATGGAGATCCTCAAGGACAACGGCACCGACCTGCTCATCTACGAACCGACCTATCCGGGGGAGACGTTCCACGACGTCCCCACCACGAAGGACCTGGATTCGTTCCTTTCCGACTGTTCGATCATCCTGGCCAACCGCATGGACAAGATCCTCGAACGCTGCCCGTCCAAGGTCTTCACCAGGGACCTGATGCACAGGGACTGAATCCGACGGGCGCCCGGCGCCCGTCCCCTTCCCGTCCGGAGACGGGTTACATTATTAACACCGCACACCGATTGACGTGCATGGCAGTTTACAAATGCAGCGTCTGCGGCGAGATATACGACGACGCGGAAGAACCGGTGAAGTTCGAGGACCTACCCGACGACTGGGTGTGTCCGCTGTGCAGATCCCCGAAAAGCGCTTTCGTCAGGATAGACGGGGACGCCCCCGCGGCTCCCACGAGGACGACGGAACAGCGCCCCGTCGTCAAATCCGAAAACGACCTTTCCTAGGACCCGCGCATGGTCAGGCACGACAACGGCCCCATGGACGAGATCCACGCCAGAGCCGTGTCCGGCAGGAGCGTGGGGGAACCGATGGACACGCTGATGCCCGTGCCGTCCTTCGACGACATACTATTCCTAGGCGCCCAACTGGCGAGACCTCCCCTCGACGACGGGGCCGATGTCGACATAAGCGTGACCATCGGGAAGAAGGCGGCCAAACCGGTGAGGATAGAGACCCCCGTCTACATCTCGCACATGAGCTTCGGCGCTCTGTCCGGAAGGGCGAAGAAAGCGTTGGCCATGGGGTCCGCGATGGCGAAGACCGCCATGTGCAGCGGAGAAGGCGGCGTCCTGTCGGACGAGATAAACAACTCGTACAGGTACATCTACGAATACGTCCCCAACCGTTACAGCGCGACCATGGACACCTTCGCGAGGTGCGACGCGGTGGAGATCAAGATCGGCCAGGGGACCAAACCCGGTATGGGCGGACACCTGCCCGGCGACAAGGTCACGGAGATCATCGCCGGCATGAGGGGCAGGCCCAAGGGCAAGGACATCATCAGCCCCTCGAGGTTCCCCGAGATAGACACCCCGGACGACCTGATGGACATGGTGGACATGCTCAGGAAGGAGACCAAAGGTAAACCGATTGGTGTCAAGATAGCCGCCGGCCACATCGAACGGGACCTCGGGTTCATATCCGAGTCCGGATGCGATTTCATAACCATCGACGGGAGGGGCGGAGCAACCGGCTCGTCACCCAAATTCCTCAAGGACGCGACTTCGGTCCCGACCGTCTACGCCCTGTCCAGGGCCAGGAGGTACATGGACACCCACGGGATGGATCAGGAACTGGTCATAACCGGTGGACTCAGGACCAGCAAGGATTTCATCAAGGCGCTGGCGATGGGTGCGGGTGCGGTAGCGGTCGCCTCCGGAGCGTTGATGGCGCTTGGATGCCAGAAGTACAGGGCGTGCAACTCCGGGAAGTGCCCGATGGGCATCGCCACCCAGGATCCGGAGCTCGAGTCGCGCCTGGATTCCGCCATAGGGGCGGAAAGGGTGGGCAACTACCTCCGCGTTAGCTCTGAGGAACTCAAGACGTTCCTACGCATATCCGGACACAGGTCCGTTAGAGAACTCTCGTTGGACGACCTCTGCACCATTGATTCCGAAATCTCCGGCAACACGGGCATAAGACATGCCTGAAACGAGGGGGAATACCCCCTCATCCTCGGCAATGGCTTGTTCCGATATCACATGGCCTACCGCAGGTTATGGAAAGGGTCGTATTCCGTGAGATGACGGGAAACCTTGTCTATCAATCGCGACGGGCCAGGATGGATTCGACGGTGGACAGGTCTATGCCTGTCAATTTGGATATCTGTTCGGCGGATTGGCCGTTCTTCGCCATGTTTACGACTACCTCAGCCTTTCCTTCAGCCATCCCTTCCGCCCTCCCCCTCTCCACGTCAAGCAGGTGGTTGTACTCCACGTTAGTCAGCCGGTAATACAGATCCATGGTCTCACCTTACATGGGTTATCAATCGAGACGGGCCAGGATGGATTCGACGGTGGACAGGTCGATGCCTGTCAATTGGGATATCTGTTCGGCGGATTGGCCGTTCTTCGCCATGTTTACAACTATCTCAGCCTTTCCTTCAGCCTTTCCCACTGCCATTCCTTTTGCCATCCCTTCTGCCTCCCCCCTCTCCACGTCAAGCATGTGGTTGTAATCCACGTCCGTCAGCTGAAAATACAGATCCATGATCTCACCCCTGTGCTCCTTTAGAAATTCCGAAAGTATATCTTCCCCGACACATTCGTCGAACAGAGTCATCAAAGCCGCGCGACCCTTGTTGTCTCCTCTGATGATCTTGTTGACCTTGTTACAGAAACCTATGTATTGGTATACCAAAGTTTGCTTTCCGATTTCCATCGGCTTAAAATAGTGATATTTGCTGAACTTAAGAGGAATGTCATCCAGATAAAGGACCTCCCCGTAAGGAGCGTGTTTCCCCACTCCAGGATACACCACCACGACGCGTCCATCGACTTCGAGAAGACTCTCTACATCTTCCCCATACGTCTTCATCAGGCTCTTGACGCACTCGTTGTAGTATAACATGCACCTCATCAGGATCAACGGATCGTCCCTCGACTGTGCCTCTACAATGTAAAGGGCACGACCTTCGATGAAGAACGCAAGGTCGTTCACCACACCCTTCCGCAAGACCGGATCCAGTCCTATCAAGGATATGTCACTGGCAGACACCTGTTCCTTGCCACCCAATTCGGTGTACAGACGGGCGACGTCTACCTTGTCCGTGAAAAGCTTGCGGAAAACGGCGTCCTTGATGTTCCGCCTAGCCATAGGCTCCGCAATCTTGATCAGTTTGTCCTCGTCGGATTCTATCCGTATATCGGGTTGGTCCATGTATCCGTCGTGTCGATGATGAGATTAAAAAAGAATGTGTGAAGTAAACGTCTCCCCGACCCACTCTTATATACATGCGTCCGCGCATCCGTCACCATGGAACATGAAACGACGGAGGCGGGACGTTGAGCGAATACCCGATTCGGATAACCGATCTCCGCAAGGAATACGGTCAGTTCACCGCTCTGAACGGCCTGACCCTGGATGTGAAGAAGAACAGTTTCACCGGCCTCCTCGGACCGAACGGCGCCGGTAAATCCACCACGCTGAAGATTCTGACTAACCTGCAGAAGGCCACGTCCGGAACGGCGGAGATCAACGGCTTCGACGTCTCCAAAAAGCCCAAACAGGCCCTGTCCAAAGTAGGCACCGTCGTCGAGACGCCGGAGTTCTACCTCTATCTGACGCCGAACGAGACGTTCTCCTATATCGGCCAGATACTCGGAATGAGCAAAGAATCCATCTCGGCCGAGACCTCCGACATTCTCGAAAAGGTGAAGATGACGGAATGGGCCGACAAACGCCTCGGAACCTTCTAGAAGGGTATGAGGCAGAGGATCAGCATCTGGCTTTCTCTCCT
>JAFVET010000102.1 GCA_017475875.1 Candidatus Methanomethylophilaceae archaeon | reverse complement strand
CCCTGTCCTGGAACTTCTTCCTCGAGGCTTTCACCTCCGTTTCAGTTACTCAGGACGGGAGTCTGTCCAGCGTCCGTGGATGTCCACGTACGTTGGACATCCTTTCTTGCCTGGCGAGATGTAGATTATCTCAAATTATATAAATTGATTGTATCTCTGAACCCCGATCCATATGCGCAAACCCGGACAAACCGTGCATCGATCATGTCCCGACGTACGGATTCCGGACCACGTGGTGTAGACTGCCCTCCATCCCAGACGAACGGACAATGCCGCGTAGTAACCGTTCCGAGGATTGACCAGACAACACTTGTGCCCAAGGACGTTCCATTTTCATGGATGTCCATGAACGGTATTGTATAGAATGTAAATCCAAATGAATATTGTAGTGAAAAATCATTAGACAAATGTCTAATATTTCAAAAATTATTAGATAAATATCGGAAAATATCTATATAACCTAGCAATAACGCCCAATCACACAAGATTCATCGAAGTGGTTGCAATGCGTAAGACAACGGTTCTGATCTCGGTGGTCGCGGTACTCGTCGCGGCTTTAGCCATACTTGCGTTCCCTGAATCGGTGGCAGAGACCGATCAAGTGTATTCGGAAGGAAACGTGTCATGGCTGATGGTCTGTTGCGCCCTGGTGTTCATGATGGTGCCCGGTGCCGCGTTCTTCTACGGAGGGATGCTGAGGAAGCAGAGCATGAGTTCGATAATGGCCCAGTCGCTGGTGTGCTGTGGGATCCTCGGGCTGGTGTGGTTCGTCTGCGGATACACACTCGCCTTCGGGAGCGACGGTTTCCTGATCGGGGATTGGTCGAGGCTCTTCATGGAGGGTGCGGTCGAGGACGCGTCCGGAGCGGACATCTCCGAGATGGAGTTCGCCATGTTCCAGATGATGTTTGCGATTCTCACTGCCATGCTCATGGTCGGTGCGTTCGCGGAGCGCGTCCGTTTCCCTGTGATTTGCTGGTTCCTTGTCGCATGGTCACTTCTGGTATACGTCCCGATGGCGCACTGGGTGTGGGGCGGCGGGATGTTCGACCAGTTGTTCACCGTCCTGGATTTCGCCGGCGGTACCGTGGTACACATCTGTGCGGGAGTATCGGGAATCGCAGTAGCACTGTACGTCGGAGTCCGCAGGGATTCCGTTCGGAAGTCCAGGGCCCACAACATCACCCTCGCCTACATCGGTGCGATGATGCTGTGGATCGGTTGGATGGGGTTCAACGGCGGTTCCGGTCTCTATGCGGACGGTCAGGCAATCCGTGCGATCATGGTCACCAACGTATCTGCTGTGACAGCGATGATGGTCTGGGCGGTCATTCAGTACTACCGTACGGGAAGGGTCACGGTCCTCGGTCTCATCACGGGTGCGATCGCGGGCATGGTTGCGATAACCCCCGCCGCAGGATACGTCCACCTCTGGGCGGGCCTCGTGTTCGGACTGTTGGCGGCCGTGGTCTGTTACACAAGTGTGAGCTATTTCCACAACAGCAGGAAGTTGGACGACGCCCTCGACGTGTTCGCCGTGCACGGTTGCGGAGGAATACTGGGGGCGATGCTCACCGGTGTGTTCGCATCTTCGGAGTACGGGCCGTTCGACGGTCTGGCGTACGGGTCGTTGGATCTCTTCCTGGGAGAGGCGGCCTCTGTGCTTATCACCCTTGTGTATTGCTTCGCGGTGTCCTATGCGATCATAGCCGTGATCGGAAGGTTCGTGAAGGTGCGCGTCCCGTCCGAGGAGGAGACGGTAGGGCCTGACATAGCGGAGCACGGAGAGCCCGCGTATTTCAACTGAGGTGTCGAGATGAAGATGATAATGGCGATAGTCCGTCCGGAGAAGTCGCAGGAGGTCAAGGATGCTCTGCACGAGGCGGGTTACAATGGCATGACGCTGATTCACGTCACAGGTCGCGGCATGCAGGCGGGTTTGCGGTTGAACAACCGTTTCGGAGAGTTCCTGGTCGACGAGATCGAGAAGGTCCAGTTCGAGGTGGTGGTGGAGGATACCGAGGTCGAACACGCGGTCGATGTGATCTGTCGTGCGGCTACTACCGGTACGGCGGGTGACGGCAGGGTGTTCATAGTCCCGATAGAATCCACATGCAGGATAAGCTCCTATAACGAGGAGCATTCCTCGGAATCCGAAGACGGTTCCTCGTAACCGGATTCGATGTCTGGTCCACTGCCCGGCGGTTCCCCCGCCGGGCAGGCCTTTCGGGCACGGACCGTGAGAAGACGCCCCTGCGATGCAGGGGGAAATGTTTCAGTAGTCGTCCACCTTGCTTCCGGCCCTCAGTTCGCTGAGGCCTTCCACGAAGTGGTACATGACGAACACGAAGACCATCCCGATCAGCAGGGGGACGAACAGCAGCGTGTTCTCTCCCTGTCTGGCGAGGTAGCTCGTGATCAGGCCCATGCAGATCGCGACGATCATGCATGCGATTATTCCCATACGGTATTGTTTATCGTCCATGTCCATCACTCCCATTCGGTGACTCCGGTCGAGTCGGAGAGGGCGTCCTTGTGGAACTCCGGTTCCTCCACGCCCGCCTTCTTCTGTTTCCGGTAGTCGGCATAGGCTTCGAAGACCTTGCGGCTCAGGAGCGCCACCACGATCATGTTGACCGCACCCATGAACGCCATGAACGTGTCGCATATGGAATCCATCAGGTCCGTGTTCATGGAGTACGCGGAGGCGAACGCCACGAGGATGATGATCAGCCTTACGACGGTGATGAAGGTCTTGTTGTCCTTCGCGAACCTCGCGTTGGCCTCGCTCATGGTGTAGTATCCGACGAGACTGGTGAATGCGAACACGAAGACGAATATCGCGATGAGGTAGCCGGTTATGTCCGTTCCGCCGAACGTGTCGCTGGCGATGAACTGGACGAGGGGCACCTTGCTGAGGCCGGTACCGATGATGTCCGCGTAGTTCCCGTAGGTGAGGACGACGAGTGCGGTGACGGTACAGACGATGAGCGTGTCGACGAGCACACCGAAGCTCTGGATGAGACCCTGCTTGATAGGGTGCTTCACGTGAGCGGTGGCGGCGACGTTCGCGACGGAACCTAGACCGGCCTCGTTGGAGAACACTCCTCTCTTGAGACCTACGACGATGATCGCTCCGATTCCTCCACCGATCAGGCTGTCCCAGTTGAACGCGTACTTGAAAATCATGGCGAACGCGTTGGGGATGTTTCCCGCGTGCATCGCAACGACTACCAGAGCGAACACGATCCACAGGAGGGCCATCGCGGGGACGACCTTGGCCGAGAACTTTCCGGCGATCTTGACCCCGCCGAAGATGATGATGGCGGCGAGGGCGGTGATGATCAGGGCGAAGACCAGGCTGTTGTTCTCGAATTCGAACGCGTTCGACAGGGCGGCGGAGGCGTTGGACGCCTGGACGCCGACGAACCCTATCCCGAACGTGAATATGATGAGGATTGCGAGGCCGATCCCCAGTTTCTTGTTGCCGAGACCCTTGGTTGCGTAGTACGCGGGTCCCCCGTGGAAACCCTCGTCGCTCTTCTTCTCCTTGTAGATCTGTGCGAGCGTCGATTCCATGAAGCTGCTCGCGGCGCCGATGATGGCGAATATCCACATCCAGAAAATAGCACCGGGACCTCCGGTGACGATGGCCGCGGCCACTCCCGCGATGTTACCCACACCGATACGGGCGCCCAGGCCTATACAGAAAGCCTCGAATGACGAGACGGTTTTGTTGTGTTTTCCTTCGCTCACACCCGTGAGCGCCAGACCGGATGTCTCCCTGATCCTGAGGATCTGCAGTCCCTTCAGCTTGTAGGTGAAGACCAGACCGAGACCGATGAGGAAGACGAAGGCCACGTACCATATGTAATCGTTCAGAACCCCGAACACGTCGGCCAATCCGTCTGATATCGAATCGATAACTGACATCTTATCACTCCGTGCATTGCACGGTTTCGGCTCAAATCAAAGGTATCCTGGATACCCATCATCGGACGATGGGGATGGATGGATGGGTCCATTAATAAAATATTCTGTTCATACTTGGACATTTGAACATGATAAAGAGGTTTCGATGGACATTCGTCGCGAATATCGCAGTAGGGCGATGTTGTCCGATATGAAGGCGTCGTCGTGGACCCTGTACCCCAGGACCTTCTCGATCTCCGCGCTGTGCTTGCCCGCGATCTTCGACAGTTCGGAAGACCCGTAGCTGCATATGCCCTTGGCGACCACGTTGCCTTCCGAAGCGATCTCGACGACCTCGCCCTTGGCGAAAGTCCCCGAGACTTCTGTGATCCCGACAGGCAGCAGCGAACGGTGGGAGAGGAGCGCCTTCTCCGCACCCTTGTCTATGGAGACCCTTCCCGACGGGTGGGCCGCCTTGATCCAGCGCCTCTTCTTGCTTATCTCCGCTTCCGCCACGAAAACGGTTCCGACGTCGTCCCCGACGGCCGTGCGGTACACTACGCCGTATGCAGTGCTCGAGGCTATGATCATGTGACACCCGGCGTCGGAGCATATCTTGGCCGCGGAAAGCTTGGTCACCATCCCGCCGGTGCCTACGCTGGTCGACGACCTCCCGCCCATGGCCATGACCGATTCGTCGATCCTCTCCACCGTGGGGATGAACCTCGCGTCAGGGTTGGAATGCGGGTCCTTGTCGTAGAGGCCGTCGATGTCCGACAGCAGCACCAGGAGGTCCGCGTCGGTCCTGCTGGCGACGATGGCGGAAAGGGTGTCGTTGTCACCGAACTTTATCTCCTTGATGCAGACCGCGTCGTTCTCGTTGAATATGGGCACCACGCCGTTCCTGAGCAGCGTCTCCACGGTGTTGTTCAGGTTCAGCGCGCTCTCCCTGTCGGAATAGTTGTCGAGCGTCATGAGGATCTGCGCGACCAGGATGCCTTGTTTCTGGAAGCTCTCGGACCATTTCTGCATGAGGATGCTCTGACCGACGGATGCCGCGGCCTGTCTTATCGGGATCTCGTTGGGTTTGGGGACGACGCCCATGGCCTTGAGTCCGATGCCGATGGCACCGGAGGTCACTATCAGGACCTCTTTTCCTTCATCCCTGAGCCTCGCGACCTGTTCTGCGACCGAGTCCATGAAGGGCTGGTGTATGCTGTCGGTCCCCTGCATCAGGGAAGACGTGCCTATCTTGACGACGACCCTCTCGACGGAACCGAGGATCTCCTTCCTTGTGGGCAATCAATCACCGCCGTACGGATACGGGCGGGTCGACGGTGTGTGTAGGAACCTTTTCGCGTCCCTGCCCACGTAGTCGGCCACGATCTGTCCGTCCCCGACGAGGACGTATTTGTAGATCATCAGCCCCTCCATGCCGACCGGTCCGCGGCTGTGTACCTTGTTGGTGCTGATTCCGACCTCCGCACCTTTACCGAAGCGGAAACCGTCGGCGAAGCGGGTGGAGGCGTTCACGAACACGTCCGCGGAGTCGACTCCTGCCACGAACCTGGAGGCTGTGACAGGGTCCGAGGTGACGATGGCGTCGGTGTGGTGCGATCCGTGGGCGTTGATGTGGTCCATCGCCTCGTCCATTGAGCCCACGACTTTCACGGAAATGATGAGGTCACCGTACTCGGTGTCCCAGTCCTCGTCGGACGCCGGGACAGCGTTCTTGCAGATGCCGAGCGTCTCAGCGTCGCCTCTGATCTCCACGTTCTACTCCGACAGGGCCTCTGCGATTCTGGGAAGGATGTCCCTGGCGACCGACCTGTGTACCAGCAGCGTCTCCGCCGCGTTGCAAACGGCGGGATACTGGGTCTTCGAGTCGACCGTGACCGCCACGGCCTTGTCGGCGTCAGCCTTCTCGTCTATGTACACGTGACAGATTCCCGCCGCATGTCCCAGGACGGGGATCTTCGTGTGTGACTGGATGTACCTGACGAACTCGTTGGACCCGCGGGGGATGAGCAGGTCGATGTACCTGTCCAACGAAAGGATGGAGTCTATGTCGGAGCGGCTCTCCATGAGCACGAACGCCTCCTTGGGCACCCCTTCGGATGCGAGGGCATCGGTAAGTACGGAGAACAGTGCGCGGATCGTGCACAGCGCCTCCTTCCCGCCTTTGAACGCCACCGCGTTCCCTGATTTGAGGCACAGGGACATCACCTGCGGTACGACGTCCGGCCTGGATTCGAATATCACCCCGAGCATGCCGATCGGGCACCGGATCTGATAGAGCGTGAGCCCGTCGTCGAGGTCCAACGCGGACATCACCTCGCCGACGGGGTCCTTGAGCGAGACCACATCGCGTATGCCGCTTATCATCCCGTCTATCTTGGAGTCGTCCACCTTGAGGCGCTGGAACATGGATTGAGTGAGCTCGCCCGATTCGAGCAGCTTCCTTCCCTCCTCCAGGTCGGTCGCGTTGGCGGAGAGGATCTCCTTGCGGTGGGAGTCGAGGGCGGAAGACATGGCCTCCAACGCCCTGTCCTTGGTGGCGGTGTCCAGTGCGGACATCCTTATCGAGGCCTTCTTGGCCGCCACGATCTCGTCGGCTATGCCGTTCATATGGACGCGCATCGAAGAGGTCGTATAATTCAGTATTCTATAGAAGGGGGATGGTAGCGAGGGGTCGATTTGAACGACCGGTCTTCGGGTTATGAGCCCGACGGGATATCCTGGCTACCCCACCTCGCTATGATGTGGACTAAGAACATCTTGTATATAAAACAATTGGAAAAAGGGACCGCTGGGAATCCAGCGGTCAGAAAAGCTCCTTGAGGAACATGATGTCGTCGATCTTCCCTTTGACCTTTATCTTCTTCATGACGAAGGCCCTCATCGGACGGAGGGTCCCGTTGAGCAGCGCCTCCATGGTCTCAGGCGTTGTGATCAGGGTTATGTCCGCCTTCTCCAGGAGCTCGGGTTTGAAATCTGTGACCTTCGCCTCGTGGACGTGGAGGGAGTAGTGCTCCTCCCCGAGGTCGATGTTGGCGGTCTTGTCGACGGGATAGATCTTCTCCCTGAGGGACTCGTCCTTCTCCACCTTCCTGTGGAACTTGTCGATGAGGTCCTGAATCTGTGCTTCCATGGTCATGTTTTCACCAGTCGGTTAGTTTCGTGTTGGCACGTCTGGAGAGCATGACCCTGACCGGCTCCCAGGAGCAACGCACATGGGCGGGCGCCCTCCCATTCTCCCTGATCCAGTCCTCGATGAACTCCATGGTGTATCTGTCGCTGGGATATCCGCTCCCGACGTCCGTGCCGAACTCCTGGCGGATATCGTCCATCATCCTGTCGCGGTTGACCTTGGCGACGATGGACGCCGCAGATACGACGGGGTAACTGTCATCGGCTTTATGCTTTGCTATGATTTCTCCGTACTGGGGAAGTCTCACGGTCATGCGGGCCCCGAACGACTGTTCGTTGACGTCCGGACAGTCGGCGAAGAGCCTCTCCGCACCGAGGTGCTCGGCACATTCGATGAACATGGACATCTCTATGTCGTTGAGGGACTCCTGCTTCCTGCGCAGGTCGATGTCCTCGGCGCTGATCACGCTGATGGTCCATTCCGTCTGCGATGTTATGAGCTCGTAAATGGCCTCGCGTCTCTTGGGCGTGAGCTTTTTGGAGTCGCGCACACCCATCTCCACGAGAGGTTCGTCTGATTCCGTCTTGACCGCCCCCACGACCAGCGGGCCCATCACGGACCCCCTTCCAGCCTCGTCTATCCCGCAGTAGGACGCCATCGGCCCTGTGATGTCGTGTATGCATATATCGTTCACCCAGGTCAGCCGACGACGAGTCACGAGTCTTTTTAAAGGGAACGGACATAGCGGAGGCGCATGCCTCTGAAATGCGATCTTCAATATGGGCGCGGAGTCGCCAACTACAAGCTCGACCGTGTAGGGGTCAAGGGCGTCCGTAAGCCCGTCCTGGTCAGAAGGGAGGGGGAGGATGGGACGCTCAGCAACGTACTCAACTGCTCCATAGACATTTTCGTCGACCTTCCCGCGGAGATGAAGGGATCCCACATGTCAAGGAACGTGGAGGTCCTGGACGAGGTAGTGGAGAACAGCATTTCACAGCCGATCACGGGTCTCGAGGACATGGCGGCCGACATGTGCAGGAAGCTCCTGGTGCACCACGAGTACGCCCAGGAGGCGGACGTCACGATCTATGCGGAGTACTTCCGTTCCAGCAAGACCCCGTTGGGCCGCAAGACGTTCGAGATCTACGAGCTCATGGGCGGGGGACACATCGAACGCGGCGGATATCTGACCAAGAGGCTGGGCGTCGAGGTCATCGGCATGACCGCGTGCCCCTGCGGCCAGCAGACCGTCACCGAGATGCTCGACATCAAGTCCGAGCACCCGGTCATGACCCACAACCAGCGTAACATATGCAACCTGGTGATGGAGTACGGCGAGGACGTCGAAATAGAGGCGGACGACCTCATCGACATAGTCGAGGACTCTTTCTCCTCGCCTACGTTCGAACTCCTCAAGAGGCCCGACGAGGGGTAGGTCATCATCAATTCGCACAGCAACACCAAGTTCGTGGAGGACGTGGTCCGCAGCGTCCTGGTCAGGGTGGTCGGCCATTACAAGGACCTTCCGGACGACGTTCTCGTATCGGTCAGCAGCGACTCGGAGGAATCCATCCACAAGCACGACGCCTACGCCGAGAGGACGGCGCTGCTAGGGGACCTCCGCAAGGAGAACCTCTGATTACGTCTTCTGCTTGGGTGTCATCGGGTGTTGTCGTGACATCGGTTGTCAAGGTCGAGATGAGGGTTTGCGACAGGAGGTGTCGCATAGAGGCTACCCATCGCGACGACGGGATCGGTCTGAGGATAGAATCCGATTGCAACAAGGTCCAGTTGATGGGCGACAAGCTGGCCGAAGGCGTCGCGTTGGAGGACGTCCTGGACATTTACAGCAGCAGGATCTCGTCGCCGGAGGTCCGCGGGAACGTCTGTTTCGAGTGTCTCGCGGTCCCGGCGATCTTCAACGCATGTTGGCTAGAGGAAGGGATGATCTCGAAGAACCTCGCACGGAAGGCTGGAAGCAACTCCGTCGAGTTCGACGAGGCCCGAGGTCACTCGTCTTCTTCCTCGTCGAAGACGCTTTCGGACGAATGAGTCTCCACGTACCACTTCTGGGCGTCGACGTCGCAGTTCTCGGTGAGACGGATTATCTGACCCATGAACTCCTTCCTCGGGAAGCTCAGCGAGTAAAAAGAATACGGGCGACCGACGCCGTTGTTCTTTCCGGTGAATTTCGTGACCATGCCCATGCGGGTTAGTCTGGAGAGGGTACGTGACACGGCGGATTGGTTCATGGCCGTGATGTTCTCGATCTCCTTCGAGGTCAGTCCGTTGTAGGCGAACAGGCAGACGATGATGCGAACCTGGCAGATCGTCAGCGACGTCCCCCTGAGGAGGCTCTCCAGCCTGTGCAGGAACAGGTTGACCTCGTATACGTCCTGTCCGTCGAAGGGACTGGAGTGCTCGCAGGTGTTGGGCCAGTAATACTTCACATCGCCGTTCCCGGGCATGAGAGCGGAATCGATCGCGTTGGAAAGGAAGGAGATCCCGGCTTTGGGAGAATCCAGTCTGCGAGTCTCGGACATTCGATCACTTCCGTGTACACCTGCCGGCAGGACTCTCCGTCATCCTGCCGACAAGTGACATACTTGGGAGTTATATAATGTATATAATTTATCACATGATTCTAATATCTTAGGTATAAGATTGTTATAGTATACTAAAAATGAAAAAAGTCCCGCCCCAAAAGGGGCGGTAAGGGAGACTCCCCGGAAGGGAGTCAGTTTCTATCGATGGCGTACGGGAATCACTTCCTGAGCATCCTCATGGCGAAGATTGCAGCCATGACGATGAGGATGATGACGACGACGATCAGGAGGTAGTCGGTGACGCTCATTCCACTCGAATCCTTGGCATCGACGTTGATGGTGGGGTTGTTGTTGATGGTGGGGTTGAGCTCCT
>JAFVET010000101.1 GCA_017475875.1 Candidatus Methanomethylophilaceae archaeon | reverse complement strand
TTCGGCATACGACGTGAGATGGTCGATAGACGAGGTCGAGGTCTCTCTGGGCTACGGACATCGCGGACGTCCGAGGAAGGATGAGAGGCCTATGACCAGGACGGAGTACAAGGTCAACGTCGAGCTGTCGTTCAACGAGGAGAGGGCCAAGGCCCTCTCCCAGGACCGTGGGGTGAGGGTTCTGGTGACGAATCTTCCCAGGGCATCCGAGGATGCGGAGAACATAAGGTTCGGGGCCACCGCGGATACGGTACTGAAGGCATATCTCGGCCAGTACAGGATCGAGCACGCATTCAGATTGGCCAAGGACGGCATGAAGATGTCCAGAGTATACATCCACAGACCCTCCAGGGAGAACGCGATGATGTTCGTCATCTCCCTGGGGACGATGGTGTCCGATGCCATCGGACACGTTCTGAAGACCAAGGGCATCGATGCGACCACGGACGGGATCGCGGGCAGATGGTACACGCTGACGTTCAGGTACGACAGGAAAAGGGATGCCGAGCACTTCGAAGGGTCCGACGTCCTTGTCGACGAGTTCCTGGACGCGGTCCAGGCCCTCGGACTCGACCCGGATCATCTCATCCACTGACGATACGGACGGGATGCAATCCCGGGATATGGTAGCGGATGCTATGGCCGGGGTCTGAAATTCAAGGATGAAGTGCCGAATTCACGTCATTGTAATAACCGAACCTTTTTTCCGATGTACCATCCGATGGCAGTTCGGACATATGCATACCAGATCGGTGGAAGGATCGACGACGGTCTCCTCTTTGAGGTCGTATAACGGCTTCACATGATGTACCTCTATAAACCCCCGTCCTAGTTCCCCGTATGTCTCTTCGAAATCGAAACCACATGCCATACAACGTGCGCCGTGTAATTGGATAGCCCGCCTGCGGTTCTCGGGATCCCTTTCGTATTTTGTGGTGTAATATGCTATCCTACGACCTTCAGGATTGCCTGGTACCGAAACGATCGTCTCTAGGCTACCGTCGTCCAGATTAAACTCACCGACGTCGACCTCTGGGCTGAAACTGACCTCGTATACGGATTCCGCTTTCTTGGTGAATGTCATATCGGGGTATTTTTCAGTCACCAGTACATCTGGGAACAACCGATTTATGCAATCTGAAAAATCCGACCCCCACATTATCCTGACCTGGTTTGCCATGGATTTCGTCTTCCCCAATTTCGATTTGAAAACACGCCCGTCACAAACCAATGTGACTGTCTCGGACTGACCTTTGACGAAATCGACAGCACCGAAGAAACCCCTGATCTTGACCGGCACCGCAGAACCATGGTTCTTGAAAACAGACATATCGGTATGCTTGATGGCAGTGAACTCGTCCACTACCGTCCACGAATACGAAGAATAAGCCATGTTTACGTACATAGCATGAAATCATTGTTTATCAAAGATCCTGTGCTGAAAGAGAATCCCATACCCCCAACCTATATACATCGGACATAACATCCAACATGCGTGGAAGCCAACATGCCAGGTGCGGTCAGAGCGGTATTCGTCATGGTCAGGAGCTTCGACCCGTTCATCTTCGAGAACGCCTCGAAAGCACTTGCGGACAAGGGTGTGGCGGTCGAACCTTACGCTATCCGCTCGGACCATGTCGACGACGACCCGCTGGCTTACCAGGAGCTGTGCGAGAGGACCGCCGCCGCGGACATAGTCCTCGTGCACTGCTCCGGACAGACCGACTCCTTCCACCGTTTCCAAAGATACAGGGCCGTCCTCGAGTCCTCACACGCTCTAGTGCTGGTATATTCCAGAATGGCCGATGTCGTCCTGATGCACCGCGACATGTTCGCCGGTACCGATGCGGAATTCAAAGAAGTGCTCCAATACCTTGACAACAGGGGCCCCGAGAACGACGTCAACATGCTCCTATGGTTCGCCAGGAAACTGGGCGTCACAGACATGGCTCCGGACCCGCCAATACGGATCCGCACCGACGGAATCTACCATCCGGACTTCCCACGCGACGTCACATGGGAAGATTACATCGGATCGCTCGACGCGACCAGACCCTCGGTCGGCATCGCCATTTCCAGCAACTATTGGATCTATGACAACCTGGACCACATCGATATGATAATCCGCGGACTGGAATCCCGTGGAATGAATGCGATTCCGATGTTCTTCGCCGAGGCCGCGTTCAACAAATTCCGTGACCGGGGCACCGACATCCTGTCCGAATACTTCACCCGGGACGGAAAGGTCCTCATCGACGCACTCGTGACCTTCGGGACGTCCATAGTATCACATTCGAGAAGCGCCAAAGGTGTGAGGTACAGCGACGACGACAACGTATTCCACACCGTCCTCGACGTGCCCGTGATCCAGGCCATGGCCATCCGTGGCGACTACGCCGACTACGAGTCGGACCGCCGCGGGCTCGACAAGCACGACCTCCGCGCCAGCTCGGTCGGAGCCGAGCTGGAGGGCGAGGTCATCACCGTGCCCGTCGCCTACACCCCGTTCGGAGGAGCCAAGAAGGCGATACCGATCCCAGACAGGATCGACCACCTCTGCGACACCGTGAAGGGATGGGTGAACCTCAGACGCAAACCTCCCTCCGAAAGGAAAATCGCCATACTCCTGTGGCAGTCGCGCCCCGACTCCGGTGTGATCGGCAAGGCGGCAGGCCTCGACGGGGGCGAAAGCATCGCGGCCCTGCTGAGACGCCTCAAGGAGGAGGGATACACCATGGGAGAACCTCCCTCGGACGGAAAAGAGTTGATCGACCGTTTCCTGAGCAACGTCACCAACGACCTCGACAACGTGTCCAACGAGACGGTGAGGGAGAAAGCGGCGGACCTCGTCCCCCTCGAGCGTTATCTGGAATTCTACTGGAACATACCCGAATGGGACCGCGGCATGATCGAAGAGGCCTGGGGGAAGCCGAAGGACGACCTCACTCCTGGGTTCGACTCCTTCGTCATCCCCGGGATCGTCGACGGCAACGTGTACATCGGTTTCCAACCTCTCCGCGGAGCGGCCGAGAAGATGGAGCAGAACATACACGACCCGTTCCTGTTCACCCCTCACCGCTACATCTGCTTCTACCACTGGCTGAAATACATCTTCAAGGCCGATGCGATAGTCCATACCGGAACCCACGGGACCCTCGAATGGCTCCCCGGCAAGAACATGGGCCTGTCTCAGAAATGCAATCCCGACCTGGTGGTCTCCTCGATACCTATAATCTACCCTTTCGTGGTCGACGACCCTGGCGAGGGGATACAGCCCAAGAGAAGGACCGAATCCGTCATAATCGGACACATGCCGCCCACCCTGACACGCGCCGGTTCGTACGACTCGATAGACGAGGTGTCCGTGACGATCCAGGACTACCTGCGCCTCCGCCACAGCTGCTCGGACGAGCAGCGGAGCGTTATGGTCGAACAAATATACAACGCGGCCAAACGCAACAACTTCCTCAACGACCTGGGCCTGGAAAACCGCGACCCGGGACCCGATGGGTTCGAACCCTACATCGTGGAACTGCACGAGATCATAGACGGTCTGAAGGACTCGCTTATTCCCACCGACCTCCACGTCCTCGGAAGGGTGCCCGAGGGCAGGCACATGGACGAATCCGTATACTCCATCATGAGGTACGACAACGGTGCGGTACCATCGCTCCGTGATTCCTTCGTATCCAACGCCGGGTACGACGTGGACGATCTCCTGGCAGACCCGTCAGGGAAAGTGGAATCGGGAATGCTGAAATCCGAAGTCCTCGAAAAGCTCGAGACGGAGCTGATGGATCTCATCGCATTCATGCGGGAGAACGACTACGACGTCGAAATGACCGTGTCCCGCATAACTGAAACGTACGGCAGGGCCGAACCTGCCCTCAAACAATCCATCCAATATGTTGCCGGGACCTTGGTCCCGAACCTGAGGAGAATGTCGGAGGAACTGGACAACACGTTGGACGGCCTCGCAGGCCGTTACGTGTTGCCAGGACCGTCTGGAGTCCCTGCACGCGGAGGCGCGGACATACTCCCCATGGGTCGCAACTACTACTCCCTGGACCCCGCCACGCTGCCCAAACGGGCGGCGTGGGAGATAGGTCGCCGCATGGCGGACCAGATGATCGAACGTTTCAAAGAAGGCAAGGGTACATATCCCCGCGAGATAGGATTCATAATTTGGGCCACGGACACGATAAAGACCGGGGGCGACGACCTATCGTACATATTGTGGCTCATGGGCGTCAAACCGGTCTGGTCAGGGACCGACGGCGAGGTCGTCGGACTCGAAGTGATACCTCTCGAAGAGCTCGGACGCCCCCGCGTGGACGTCACCATAAACATAACCGGGATGTTCCGCGACGCGTTCCCGATGCTCATCGACATGATAGACGACGCGTTCCACATGGTCGCGGAGCTGGACGAGGACGACGAGAGCAACGCCATCGCGGCCAACTACAGAAGCGACGTGGCGAGGATGATCTCCGAGGGGATCGCAGAGGACGAGGCCAGGAAGAGGAGCTCGCTCAGGATGTTCGGTGCTCCACCCGGAGGTTACGGGACCGGCGTCAACGTGGCCGTGGCCACCGGCGCGTGGTCTACCGTGAAGGACCTTGCCGACGTCTACATGGACTGGTGCTCGAACGCGTACTCCAAAGGAAGTTACGGCATCCCGATGAGAGAAGAGTTCGTACGTCGCTTCTCGTCTGTGGAGGCCACCGTCAAAAACACCCCCGACCGGGACTACGACGTGTTCAACTGCGACGACTACTACGAATTCCTCGGAGGGATGAACGCCTTCGTCAGGGCATACGGGAACAAGGAGTTCGTGTCGATGATGGGGGATTCGTCGGACACCAAACGTACCAAGGTCCGTCACACCCAGGATGAGATAAGACATGTGTTCCGCAGCAAGATCATGAACCCCAAATACCTCGAAGGATTGAAGGAACACGGTTACCGTGGGGCGATGGAACTCGCCTCCAACACCGAACTCCTTCTGGGATGGGGCGCAACATCGGATTTCGCCGAGGACTGGATGTACGGGGAGATCGCCGACAGGTTCGTGTTCGACGACGCCACCAGGGAATGGATGGACGACGTCAACCCTTATGCGCTCATGTCCATGGTCAAGCGTCTGCTCGAAGCCGAAGACAGAGGCCTCTGGAACGCTCCGGACGACGTCCTCGACCGTCTCAAAGAGATATTCATGGATGTCGAGGAGCACATCGAAGACATCACGGACCGCTGATCACCAGTCGCTCTTGCGTTGCCTGATCAGGAGGAACAGGAACACCGGACCGCCAATCAGGGCCGTGACCACGCCCGCGGGAAGACCCGCCATGGTCACGTTCTTGGCTATGCAGTCGGCCGCGAGGAGGATCATGGCACCGGCCATGGCGGAAGCTGGAAGCAGGTACCTGTTGTCAGAACCGAGGAACATCCTGCAGATGTGCGGACCGACGAGTCCCACGAACCCTATCGTCCCCGTGTAACATACGGCCACGGCCGTGAACAGCGAAACAAGAACCAGGAGGTAGGTCCTGACGCGCCTAGGGTCCACACCGAGCATCTGCGCGCTGGCGTCGTTCATGGTGAGGACGTTGAGCTGCCTGGAGAAATACTGCAACGCGACCACGCTCACCATACCTACTACGAGGACTATCGGTAGGTTCTTCCAGTTCAGGGGACCGATGGACCCTACGCTCCAGTAGTACATGTCTGCCAGATCGGAATCGGGGGCGTAATACTTCAGGACCGTCGTGACGGCGTTGAAGAAGAACATCACGGCTATCCCGACCAGGATCACACCGTTGGTGCTCAGGTTCCTGTTGACGATGGTGAAGAACACCATGACACCGGCAGGAATCATCGCGAACACGAAGGCGTTGGCCATTATCGCCACATCGAACGCCCCCCCGCCTGCCACGGCGAACCCTGCTACTAGCATCAGTGCGACGCCCAGCGACGCACCGGAGGCGATTCCGGTCATATACGGGTCGGCGAGCGGATTCTTCATGGAACTCTGCATGGCGCATCCGCAGACTCCCAGGATGGCACCGATGGCGATACCGCCCAGCGCTGTCGGAACCCTGTCCCATACGATGCTGTCGACCAACGCGGCTCCGGGGTCAACTGGTATGTTGCCGGTGAGGTGACCGAAGAAATAGCCGAGCGAATCGGTGAACGAGAGGCTGTATCTCCCGGTACCTATCTCGATGATCACGGCCACGGCCGTGACGACGGCACATATCGCCATGAAGACCCATTTCTTACGGATGTAGTCCCTGTGGTCCTTCATGAAGGATTCGAGGGTCCCCATCACAGCGCCCCCTTCCTGGAACGGACGATTATGTAGAGGAATATCGGGGCACCGACGAAGGACATGATGACGCCCACCGGCAGTTCGACGGGCATGAACGGCGCCCGCCCCACTGTATCGCAGACCAATAGGAACAAACCGCCCAGAAGACCTGCGGCAGGTATCAGGTACCTGTTGTCGGAGCTGACGACGTGTCTCATCACATGCGGAGCCACCAGACCCACGAACCCGATGACACCGGTGAAGCTGATTATGGCGGCGGCCATGGCCGCGGTTATAACGATCATGATCGTGCGGAACGTCCCGACGTCCAAACCCAACGTGGAGGCGTTTCCCGATCCGAGGTAGAGCAGGTTGAGCTGCTTGGAGAACACGTACACGACCACCGAACACACCAGTATCCCTACGAACATGAGCGGTAGCATGTCTGCCGTGACACGCTCCATAGTCCCCAGCTGCCAAAGGTAAGCCTTGCGAATGGTCTGCTCGCTGGCATACATCATGGCGATCGTGCTCAGGGAACTGAAGAGGTAGGAAATGGCGATGCCGCCCAGCACGATCGTGGCGGGGGAACGAGTCTTGCCAGCCGAAACCGCGATTATGAACACTGCCGGAATCAGCCCGAACACGAAGGCGTTGAACATTATGCCCATGTCCCCGAACGTGGAATTCAGGGAGAACCCGAACACCATGCCTATCGACACCCCGAACACCGCACCCGAGGACATGCCCGTGGTATATGGGTCGGCGAGGGGGTTGCGGGTTACGGCCTGCATCACGCAACCGCACACGGATAATCCGAAACCGGCGATGATGGCTGCGAGGATGCGGGGCATGCGGATGTCGAATATGCTGTAATCCACGAACCATTCGGGAGACCGGAACTCGTAGGTGACACCGGTTATGTGGTTCCAGATGTAACCATACGTTTCCAGGAACCCCACATCCTTGCCGCTTATGGTTATGGCATACCCGGTCACCAGAAGTAGCACGACCAGGATTCCCACCACGGTAAGGATCTTTACCGCAAGGTAACCGCGGTAATCCGCGATGAATCTGTCCTTTCCTGACCCGGTGGACTGGACGGCCTCGTCCAAACGACTCACCCCTTGTCCTGCATGGCGAGGGCCGGGTGGTCCTCGGACGTGTACGGCTGTTCCCATTGTTCATCGGTGGAAAGTTCGACGGTATCGTCGAGGATGACATGCGGATTGCCCTTGAAGTCCACTATCTTGCAGTCGACTCCGTACACGGTACGGATGTTCTCTTCCGTTATGACGTCCCAAGGCCTCCCCGCAGCGAAGATCCCGCCGTTGTACATGAGAAGGACGTTGTCGGAATAGGTGACCGCGATGTTGATGTCGTGGCTGATCATTATGATCAGCATGCCCTTCTCGCGGCTGAGCTCCTTCAACAGCTTGGTGACCTCGATCTGGTGCCTGATGTCCAGATTGGAGGTGGGCTCGTCCAATAGCAGGACCTTCGGTTCCTGTACCAGCCCCCTGGCAAGGACGACCTTCTGGTGCTGGCCTGCGGACAGCTCGTTGAACTGGCGCATGGCCAGGTCCTCGATGTCCAACCGGACGAGGGCGTCGTATACCTTCTCCAGGTCCTCGTCCTCGGTCTTCCACTTGCTGTACGGATGCCTCCCCATAAGCACGGCATCGACCACGTTCATGGGGAAGGAATCCGAAGAGGAGACGGGGACGTACCCCATCTCTTTGGAGAGCGCCTTCAGACCGATGTCCCTGACGTCGGTCCCGTCCAACAGGACGGCGCCCCCTTTCGGTTCCAGTATCTTGCATATGCACCCGACCAGGGTGGACTTTCCCACCCCGTTGGGTCCGAGGATGGAGACCAGCTGGGGTCCGTCCAGGTCGACCCATAGGTCTTGGAGAACGCTCGTATCCGAATACCCGAACGTCACGCCGGCAATCTTTATCTTCATCCCCGCACCCCGCATCAGGGTTTGTGCTCCTCGGCGTATTTCTTGATCTCTTCCGTGGTCACCAGGAACAGCCCGTCCTTGCTCACGTCGTACCCCGTCTTGGCGAAATCGGGGTTGAACTCGTTGATGTAGTCCTGGAGAACCTTGTTGCCGTATCCGACGCCCACATCCTCCGGGAAGAGCCCCTCGAGCATGTAGGCGGTCTTGGCCAGCTGCGGGATGCTCGAGTTGAAGAGGATCGTGTGCTCGGGGAAGGCCGGGAGCTTGCTGAAATACTCGACCATCTGGGACAGGATGCTGTCGGGGGTCGAGTCCTTGGAGTAGGTGTAGTTCGAGAACGCTATGATGTAGTCAGCCTTGAAACGGTCGTTGAGGTACCACTCAGAATCGCCGGATTTGACGCTCAGGTAATCCTTGTCGTCCTTGGACGAGTCGTATGTCCAAGCGTTCTTGAGTCCGACCTTCGACGACATCCAGCCCTGGGCGCTGACGTCGCTGTAGAGGGTGAGGTTGTTGTAGCTGTTGAATGCGGTCTGGTTCGCGAGCTCGGGGTGCTTGGCGATGACCTCCTCGACCTTCTCGGTGACGGCGTCGTACGCCTTGGCGATCTTGAGGTAGTTGTCGCTCTCGATGAGGAAGCCTGTGATCATGATGGCAGCGAGCTCGTTGGGTCCGTTGTAGTCGAGGCGCACAACGTCGATGTTCGCCTTCTCGAAATCGGCCTGGTTGGTCACGCCGTCCGAACCGGTCATTATGGACTGGACGCCCGGGATGCTGGTCACGAGGTCGTAGTCAGCCTTCTTGGCGTTGTTGGATATCGCGGGAAGGTCCTGGATTCCGGTCCAGTAGACCTCGTCGGCGAACGTAGAGGATCTGCTGACCCCGACGCATTTAT
>JAFVET010000100.1 GCA_017475875.1 Candidatus Methanomethylophilaceae archaeon | reverse complement strand
TCGAGGAAGTCCCCCTCGGTTCCGGCGTCGGTGGTTTTGGTCTCGGGGATTTCCGGGGCTTCCTGCGCCATGAAATTCTCGCTGATCATCGGGACCTTGCAGGGCACCTCAGGTGCATTGGCCTGGAACATCGTCTCCGAATCGGGTTTCATGATGATCTGCGGTGCCTCCGGGACACGGATGTCCTTCGTGACTTCGCTGACCTCTGCCATACCCTTGAATCCGTCCATCTTGACGGGGGTCGGGGGCTCCGGGCGGGGCATGGTCACGGTCTCGTTCACCACGGACTGGACGGGAGGCTGGATCTTTGCGGGCCTGGTTTGCACGAACGTCCCGTCCTCGTTGTATTTGCCGGTGACTCCGGTCACTTGCTGGTTGCGGAATCCACGTGCCACGTTTTCGAAGAAGCCGGTCGGTTCGTGGACCTCCTGGCAGTCCCCAATGTACATGTTCTCGGAGTCCTGAACGGAGGATCCCCCGGATTCACCGCTCGTGACGTCGATCATCGTCCTCTTGTCTTCGGTCTTCCTAGGTGTCTTGGTGATGTAAATCTCGAGGTCCGTGTCTATGTTTATTTTGTCGGCTCCCTCATGACTCGGTTTCGAGGTACCCTGCTGGTACTCGCTGTTCTCTTTTCTGGTGATGATACCGGTGATGCTTCCCAACATCTCCGTCGTTGAACGCTTTTCTGTGCCCCTGCGTGACTTCGGCTTCAGCAAACCCCTCAATGGGTTACCGTTACCCGAACTGCGATAGTCGTCACTCATCCCAATCCCTGCTAAGTCATACCGCTCATTGTTTAAAAAATGCCCGATTACGTCTTGTGAAGCGTTCGGAGAATCGTTCAAAAACAAGCGGATCGGCCCCAACTGTGTCGTGCTGTGATATATACTCCAATTTCATTTATAATACATATCGACCCTATCATGGGCCAACCTATATATTGCGCATCATATACGAGTCCGAGAAACAAAGTTGACTGCGTCGGTCGCAGTCTGAATCTCGGGTAGTTGAATAAGATGATTTCCGATTTCATCAGTCTTGGTATTGCCGAGGACGTAGCAAAAGCGATGGGCGACATGGGTTGGACCGACCCTACCCCGATTCAGAAGGCCTCGGTCCCGCTGGGCGTCGAGGGAAAGGACATGTTCGCCCAGGCGCAGACCGGTACGGGAAAGACGGGCGCATACGGTTCGATCCTCCTCAGCACGACGGAATCCGGTTCGGATGTCCCGACCGCCATAGTAATGGTCCCGACCAGGGAGCTGGCGAACCAGGTGGCGGAGGAGCTCACGAAGCTTTCCAAATATTCAGGCCACAGGGTCATCCCGATATACGGAGGTGCCAGCATCGAGGGGCAGGTGAAGAAGCTCGCCCAGGGGTGCGACATCGTGGTGGGCACGCCCGGAAGGGTCAGGGACATGATCAACCGCAAGGTTCTGAACCTCGCGAAGATAGGGTCCCTCGTCCTTGACGAGGCGGACCGCATGCTCGACATGGGTTTCACAGACGATATCGAGTTCATACTGAAGGCGATGCCTTCTGAGCGCCACACGATGCTGTTCTCCGCCACGATGCAGGAGAACGTCAAGCAGCTGGCGTTCGATTATATGAAGTCCCCCAAGGAGGTCTCTGTCTCCAAGGACGAGATCGTCCTCGACCTCACGAAGCAGTACTACATCTCGGTCGGGAGGAGGAACAAGTCCTGGGCCCTCTGTAGGATCATCGACATAGACAAGCCGAAGGCCATCATATTCTGTCAGACCAAGAAGATGGTCGACATGCTCGATGAGAGGCTGACCGATTACGGCTACAAGGTCGTGGCCATCCACGGCGACCTCCCCCAGGTCAAGAGGGAGAAGGTCATAAGGGACTTCAGGAACGACGTCACCGACCTGCTCATCGCAACCGACGTCGCCGCCAGGGGACTCGACATCGACGACATCAGTTACGTCATCAACTATGACATGCCCGACGACATCGACACCTACATCCACAGGATCGGCAGGACCGGAAGGGCCGGGAAGGAAGGCACCGCGGTGTCGTTCGTGACGTCCGAGGAGGAGCACCTCATCCGCGAGTTCCAGCTCAGGACCGGGATGGAAATCGAGAAGAGGGACGTCCCCGAATCCGAACCGGGCTCGAAGGACACCATCAAGAAGGTCATAGACTACGACCAGATCTCCGACGTCTTCGGCATGTGCAAGTTCGAAGTCAACCTCGGCAAGAACGACGGTGTCGGCAAGGTCTCCCTGGCGGACTTCATCATCAAGAGCGTGAGGGTAAGGGAGGTCTCCATAGGAAAGGTGCAGGTCGGTCCCGATACGTCGATCGTGGAGGTCCACAAGGACTTCGGCAGCCGTATGACCAAGGACCTTCCCAAGGTCAAGTTCAAGGGCAAGGCCGTCACCGTCAAAGTGATCCAGGACTGATCTCGCATGAACCCGCTCGTCCCGGACGCATTAAGCGCATCCAGGATAGCCGGGGCGGTGGCGCTGCTCTTCACCTAGCCTCTCGGGTTGGGGTTCTTCGTCGTCTTCGGCCTCTGCGCCCTGACGGATTTTCTGGACGGATACCTGGCCCGGAGGTACGGTCTCAGGACGGCCCACGGAGAGGTGCTCGACAGCATGGCGGACTTCCTGGTGATCGTCGCGGTCATCGCCGTCCTGCTGCCCGTGCTGCCGTGGGAGGAGTGGATGATCTGGGCGATCGTCGCCATCTGTCTCACCAGGACGGTCTCGGCCTGCATCGGACTCTGCCGCTTCGGGCAGGTCGCCCTGCTCCACACCCTGACGAACAAGGCCGCAGGGCTCCTGTTGAAGGTCGCACCGGTGATGCTGCTCTTCATGGATTCCGGGACCGTCATGATGATGCTGTCGACCGTGTCGATGGCCGGTGCGTTGGAGGAGCTGCTGATCAATTCCTTCTCCAAGGAGCTGGACCGCAACGTCACATCGATAATATCGGTGTTGTTCAGGTCCGACCGGGTGTCCGTGGTGCCGACGACCCATCGCAAGCGAACGTTGCGGTTCCACGGTAACGGTGACGTCCGATGCGTTCGTCATGGGCATATGATGATATTGGATCCGGTTACTTTCGAAGCGGCAGTGTCCCATAATCTCCCGGCATACGGTCGAATCGCGCCTTTATCCCATACGTGTGTGACCCTACGGCAACATCCGGCATACGGTTTTTCCGCGTTTTATGACGGGATAACGTTAAAATCGATTCACCATATATCGGTGTGAGGCAGAGACATGGGTTTCCTGGACAAGGCCATCAACAAGACGAAATCATCGCTCGACAGTTCTTCGAGTAAAAGGACCGAGAACAAGGAAGTAAGCAAGATCGAATCCCAGATCAAGGAGGAGAGCGCCAAGGTCAGGGAGAAGTACGAGATGATAGGCAAGGAGTATTATCGCTACACCTATGATGGCGACGAGGCCCACAAAGCCAATTTCGACAAATGGATCGAGGAGATCAACGAATCCAGGAAGCTCATAGAGGAATGCGAGGCCCAGATCGAGGAGATCAAGGCGAACGGCAAGGCCGAAAGGGAGAACATCAAGGCCGAAGCGGAAGCCAGGGCCAGGGAGATCGAAGAGGCCGACCAGCAGGCGAAAGCCGAGAAGGCCAAAGAGAAGAGAGGGAAGGACGACCTCTTCTGAACGGTCGTCCCGCAGGCCATTGCCTGCTTTCAAATCCCGCGGGAAGCGTCCGACCCCAGGGGCGGTGACCGATACTGAGTGGGGGTCCCCCCCCCCCGCATCGATCCGTCCTACGTCGCAACGCTGTTTTCATCTGACCAACGATAGGGACGGTCCAGGTTCTACATCATGTCGTCTATCGTGAGACGAGCGAGAAGGTTCGGCGGATGTCCATGGTGCGAACCCATCGCCATCCATGGATGGTGACGTGTCGGCCGGCCTTCCGATAAGGCGATGTGTTTCTCGTTCCGATGGCACATCGCAACCAAATTCATCCGATGTTCATACAATGTGGCGGTTATACCTATAAATCATCAGGGGGATGACGGGGCATGTCGATGATTCTCGGGCAGTGCCCCAACTGCAAAAGCGGTTTTCTGATAATAGATTCTGAAACTGGGAGCACCACATGTCTTTCATGTAACCGTATGGGTGCGCTCACTCCCGAGGAACTCGAAGACGCCAAAACGGCCAGGGACCAGGCTGTGGAGAAATACTATCCCTTGTTGGAGAAAGCGTATCGCGACAAGGATTACGACGGAATCGACGACATTCTGTCCGAGATGATCAAAAACAAGGCCTATTCCTGGTACGGCCTTGCATGTTCGGCCGTATTGGCCTTCCAGGAGGGGGACGATGTCACCGCCCTCAACCGTTTCAAGGCCGCTTTGAACCTGGTCGACGAGGAGAATTTCGACGAATACTACGAGATGCTCATGGATGCGCTCCTGGATTCGCTTTTGGAATCCGTGAAGGGGTGGGACCTGTGGCTCGAAGTGCCCACCATGCTCCTGGAACTGGCGGAGGACATGGACGTCCTCTTCGCGGACATCGAGGAGATGTCCTTCCTGGAAGACCTCTTCACGAGGATAGGTTACCTTGACGAGGAAGTGGAGACACTGGCCGAGTTGGACGGATTGTCGGACGAGCTTTTCCAGATGGGTCTGATCGCTCTGCAGAACGTGTGTTTCGTACCGGACCTGCGCCTATACATGACATGCATCTCATCCTCCCAGGACCAGCTCCTGTCCGCCGTGGGTTCCAAGAAACCGGACAAGCGTTTCACCGAAACATTCGTGACATCCGCCATCGAATACAGGAAGGGTGTCATAGACCGGATCAACGGCGGCCTGAGGGAGGAATTCGATCCGAGGGAGGAGCACATAGAGGATTTCGCGGTCCGTCTCATGTACGTGGACCGTTCGCAGCTGGGCGATTGCATCAACCAGGTCCTCGAAGGGTACGAGGCTTTCCTTACTTCCGGAATGAGGAACAAAGGTGCGAACAAGAAGATGGACAAGGGACTGCAGGGTTTCCTAGAAGCCTTCGAAGAGTTATACAGCGAATGGGAGGAGGCGGGATTCCCGATGTTTTCCAAGAAAGCAGGTTCCACCCTTTGTTGGAACTGCGGCGAGGAAGTGGTTCCGGACGAGCACGGCCTCGCCGTATGCTCCTGTGGCGCAACCTCCCAGTTCCTTTCGGATATGTATGAAAGTCTGTCGGACGATGTCTCCGAGCTGGTCAGGCTCGGAGATAAGGCAATGGAGGACGGCGATACCGAAGCCCTGTACAACATAGGCGAGAAGATATCCGATGTTACCGACGACCTGGACTGGCACGGACCGTACTATTCCGCTGAGAGCGCGTATCTGAACGGCGATCTTATGCTTTCGCTCCTGATCTCCAACTTCACGGCGAGTCTGATCCCGTCGGAGGTCGCCCCCCGTTTCTACAATATGATCATGGACCGCATGATGGAGGCGTTCACTAAACATCCGGAGACCACGGCACTGTTCTCGGAATACCTGTCGTTGTTCCGCAGCCTGCAGAACAACCCGTTCCGGGCGTGTGGCGATTTCATCGCGGAATTGGTTAGGAAGATTCGTTCCGATGATGTCGTCATCTCGACTTTGAACGGTTCCCATATGACCGTTTTCATGGACCTCATAAGCGTCTACATGTGTTCCGAACCGGACATCCGTAAATCCGAGGAGCTTATGGCGGAGGTCGAGGATCTGCTCAAGCTGATATCCGTCAGGATGGACAGTGCCACGAGGAAGAAGCTAGAAATCGCGATCAACGGGCTGTCCACTTACAGATCCGTCGTTTCCAAGTATATCCATGCCGTTCCAGCTGAGGAACTGGACTCCAACGTCGGGAAGTTGTTGGAGGAAGGCCTGGACGGCAGGATCCCCAGCTCCCCGATGTTGGAAGTCTTGTCATACACCCTCGACGTGATCGATGGATCCGCGCCCAAGAACGATGTGAAGGCACTCGTCGAGGATGCGGTGGGATTCCTCTCGCAGTACTCCGGCCGCAGCATAGACGAGATAGACGAAATCGTTTCGAATTGAAACCAGGGTCGGCCATCGCCGACCCTGTAACCGTCCTCAGTCTTTCTCGATGAGGACGAGGATGTTTCCGATCTGGATCGTATCGACGGCTTTTCCGTCGTGGGTGAGCTCCTTCGAGAGTTCGAAGAACTCGGGCGCGACCTCGACCGTCTCTCCGTCGACTTCGAGTTCGATCGGACCTTCGGACAGCGCCTTCGCCGCCGTTTCCAAAGGAACGGCGGAAATCGCGGAGACGATGGCCTTCGCCTGGTTCTTGAACGCGGGGCCGAGCTTGGAGTGGACCGGTTTGATTCCCACCACTACCTCAGTGAGTTTCGCTTCGGGAGCGAGGACCAGTTCCTTCGCCTTGGTGGTCTCGACGATGTCCTGGCGCACCGATTCCAGCAGTCCCGCATCGGCACCGACGAGCTCGAGCGATTTCAGTTCCGCGTTGAGCGGGATCTTCCTGTCGCCCTTCCAGGTGCGGATGCCGGCGAGCACGTCGCTGAGCAGGAACCCGATCTTCTCGGCTCCCTCGTCGACGGTCATGGGCTTCGGCCACGAGGTGAGGTGTATGCTCTTGCACCCGTCGATCGCCTTGAAATGCTCCTGGTAGACGTCCTCGGTGACGTGGGGCATGAACGGGGCGAGCATCTTCAGGCTCCCGAGGAACACGTTGTACAGCGTGTACTTCACGGCGGGGTCCATCCTTCCCTTGACCATCTCGACGTAGTTGTCGGCGAACTCGTGCCAGATGAATCCCTCGACGGCCCTGATAGCACGGTCGAACTGGTAGTTCTCGAGGTTCTCGGTGACTTCCTTGACGACCTTGGAGTACAGGCTGATGATCCATTTGTCGGAAGCCCTGAGCTCAGGGCATTCCTTGGGAACGTCCTGGAAGTAGCGGCCGACGAACTGTCCGAGGTTGAATACCTTGTTACAGATCTTCCTGCCGCGGACGACGTCCTTCTCCCTGAACGCGTGGTCGATTCCGAGCGCGCAGGTCGCGGCGAAGTAACGCAGGGCGTCCGATCCGTAGTTCTGCATGATCGGGATGGGGTCGATGACGTTTCCGATGGACGAGTGCATAGGGGTCCCGTCCGGGGCCATGATGAACCCGTGGATCATGATGTCCTTCCAGGGGATCGACTGGTCGATCTGCTCCGCCCTAAGGATGGAGTAGAACGCCCAGGTGCGTATGATGTCGTGCGACTGGGGACGGAGGCTCATGGGGAAGAGCTTCTTGTGCATCTCCTCGTCCCTGCCCCAGTACGTATTGTACAGAGAGGAACCGGAGGAATCCATCCACGTGTCGAAGACGTCGGGGCATCCGATGAGCTTCCCGCCGCACTTCGGGCATTTGTCGACAGGCGGTGCGTCGAACACGGGGTCGACGTAGCACTGCTCGGCGGTGGCGCAGACCGCATGCCCGCATTTCTCGCACTCCCACACCGGGATGGGGGTGGCGAAGATCCTCTGCCTGCTCAGGACCCAGTCCCACTCGAGGGAGTTGGTCCAGTCCTGCAGCCTTATCTTCATGAACTCGGGGAACCAGTTGATCTCGTCCGCCCTCTTGAGGATCTGCTCCTTGAAGTCGGTGGTCTTGAGGAACCACTGGGGGACCTGGAGGAACTCGATCGGGGTGTGGCACCTCCAGCAGATGGAGACCTGCTGCGGGTTGTCCTCCTGTTTGATCAGTATGCCCTCGCGGCGGAGGTCCTCGATCGCCGCCTCCCTCGCCTCAAGCACGGGCATTCCGGCGTACTTCCCGGCGAGTTCGGTCATCTTGCCGGCCT
>JAFVET010000099.1 GCA_017475875.1 Candidatus Methanomethylophilaceae archaeon | reverse complement strand
GACCTTGAGGGTGTCGTGCATCTCCGTGCGGTACATCAGCCTGCGATGGGAGACCTCCTTGACACCTGGGTCATTGGCGAGTTCGTCCTCCTGACCGGGCTTCGGATCCACCAGGTACAGATACGCCTCCACCCCGTAGACGAGGATGGTGATGGATTTGTGGTCGCGCGTCTTCCCGTAAAGCTCGACCGCGACCTCGCCGTCGACTGTCGCGGTAGACGACGATATCAGAAGGACGTCCCAGGTGCCCATCGTATCACTTGTTCGCCACTATGCGGATGACGTCACCGTCCTCGAGGACGTAGTCCGCTCCGACGGTGCGTTTGGTCTTCGCGTTGACAGCACGGATGAACTTGTCGCCGAGTTCGGTGTGGACCCTGTAGGCGAGATCCCTCGCCGTGGAGCCGCGCGGAACCAGGAACGCGTCCGGGAGGACCCTCCCGAAGTGGTCGGTGTACTTGGTCTCGTCCTCCACAGGGTACACGGTGATGAGGTCCAACATGTCGAACGCGGCGGACTCGAGACACTTCTGGATCCCGGTCCCACCGAGACGTTCCATGTTGGACTTCATGTAATCGAGCGCCTTCCTCTGTCCGTCGGACAGCTTAACCCCGTCCTTGACCTTGAACGTCGGGTCCCCGGGTTCGTATTCGACCAGTCCGGCCGCGGCCGCCTTCTTGAGGGCGAGCTCGGTCTCCGCCATCGTCTCGATGCACACCTTGTTCACCGCTCTGACCTTTTCCGCGTTGCCTTCGGGGGCGATGTCCGCCTTGTTCATGGCTGCGATCATCGGTTTCGAACGGGCCCTTATCTCCGAACAGAGGTTGAACAGGAGATCGTCGTCCCACTTCGTCGGGTCTTCCGGAAGGGGGACTGCCCTCAGGGCGTCCTTTATCTGCGCCTCGGTCACATTGAGTCCCGCCAGCCTCTCGTGGAGGATCACCTCGGGTTTGCTACCCTGCATCTTGGCCTGTCTGGCGATCCTCGAGAACCCGTTCTTGATTATCTCGCGCATCCAACAGTCGATCTCCTTCTGGAGGAACAGGATGTCTTCGGCGGGGTCGTGCGAACCGACGTCCCCCGGAACTCCTTCGATGTCCGTGGAACCGCTGAGGTCCACCACGCTTATCAGGGCGTCCGCCTGCCTGAGGTCGTCCAGGAACTGGTTGCCGAGACCCTTCCCCTGCCAAGCGTCGGGAACCAGTCCGGCGACGTCGAGGAGTTCCACGGGCACCATCCTGGTACCGTCGATGCACATCGAGTTGTGCGGCGTGCATGTGACGCCGAGCTGCCTGCAGGGGCACGGGGTGCGGACATAGGCCATCCCTTTGTTGGGCTCGATGGTGGTGAACGGATAGTTGGCTATCTCGACGGGGGCCATTGTCGCCGCCCCGAAGAATGTCGATTTCCCAACGTTCGGTTTGCCTACGATTCCAATCTGCATGCTATCGAACGGCTATATCCTTCAACGATTAAAAGATGGCCGTGGGATGCTCCCGAAACGGGACTCCACCGCTCAGATGCGCTGCCTTTCCAGATAGACGGCATCGGACAACATGGCGATCTCGGAAGGTCTCAGATCCTCAACGCGGTCGTCCAGGAACGGCATGTCCTCGGTCACCGGAAGTCCGGCCGATTTCAGGGACGTGCGGATCTTCTTGCGGCGGTGGTTGAATGCGACCTCCACGACACGATGGAACGTCTTCTCGTCCAACACCTCGAACGGTGCCGGCCGGGGACTTATCCTGACCAGTGCTGAATCGACTTTCGGACGGGGGTTGAACCTGGATGCGGGGACGGTCTCCAACACCGTGCAATCCGCCTTGTAGAAAAGGTTGACAGTGAGCCTCGAGTAATCGGGACTCCCCACATCGGCGACCATGCGGTCGGCGAACTCCTTCTGGACCATCACGACCGCCGTCCTGAAGTCGTGTTCCAGGAGTTTGAATATGATGGGCGTGGACACGCTGTACGGGAGGTTGCTGACGAACACGTCGAACGGTGGGAACGGTTCCTTCACGGCATCGGCGTGTATCAGTTCGAGCCTGTCACCATAGGTCTTGCCGATGTGTTCGGCGAGGATATCGTCGATCTCTATGCATGTGAGGTCGCATCCCGTCGCGAGAAGGCGCTCCGTGAGAATCCCCAATCCCGGTCCGACCTCCAACACACGGTCTCCGGGCTGTATTTCGGCATAACCGATGTGACGGTCGGCGACGCGTCCGTCCGTCAAAAAATTCTGACCCTTGCTCTTCTTGGGCTTTATGCCCGTGTCGAGGATGAGATCGCCGGTGGGTTTCATCTCGAGACGAAGAGGTAGCGCTTCCTGTCGGGATCCTGGATCTCGAGACAGATACGCGCGGCGATGTACTTCTCGGGGTTCTTGATGCCCGCACGGGCGGAAAGGTCGTCGAAACTCTGGAAAGGCCCCTGCTTACGGGACTCGAGAATCGCCCCGACGGACTTCTTCCCGAGACCGGGAAGCTCCTCGAGGAGGTGTTTCTTGAGGTTTATGGCTTCGGCGTTGTTGTAGAACTGGATGTACTTGGCCTCGTCGTCCAGGACGATCTGCACGACCGCGTACTCCAGTTCGGAGGCGGCGTTGCTGGTCAGGTCGTTGAAGCCTATACGGCGCTTGACGTGGTCGATGACCTCGCGCTTGCCCTCGTCCCTACCGATGAATACGCGGTCCCCCACCAGGATGTTGGCCGTGGCCTTGGGGACCAGCTCGAAGAGCCTGAACTCCTTCTCCCCCACAGCGTACGCTAAAGGCTCCCTCTTACCATACTTGGGGCCCCCTGCAGTACCCTGCGCGAGGAAATCTAGGATGACCGCGTATTCTTCCATGTGTATGCCTCAAAGGTATTTCGCTACCGTATCCAGAATCTTGTTGATCTGCTCGGGTTCGAGGAGGATCCTCTCTTTGGACATGATGGCACGGACGTCCTCCGGGTATTGCGGGAGTATGTCGGCGATCTTGACCGCCAACGCCTCGCTCATGCCTTCTATGTCGCTCATTGCGAGAATCTCGTCCCTGAGTGCCAGAGCGGATTCGGTTGAAAGGGACATGACCCTCTGGGAGTGCTCGAGCGCCTGCCTCTGGGAGGTAAGGAGCTCCCTGGCCCCTTCCTCCGCAGCGAGCATGTCGCGAACCTCTGCCAGAGTCACGTAGTGCTCCGCCAAGCCCCCACCTCAGTCGTTGTTTCTGACAAGGTGCTCGGGGCGTGCGACGACGGTCTTGGTCTTGTTGCCGTCCTTGACGCTTACCTCGTAGGCCGCACCCCTGGAACCGATGACGACACCGGTCAGGCCGTGGAACCTGGAGAAGGGCATACCCTTGTGGACGCTGGGGTCGATTATGATGTTGACCTTCTCGCCCTCCTCGAACGTCTGGAGTCCCTTGGTGATGGGGGAAAGGCCGCGTGCCCTCGGTTTCTTCTTAAGGACGTTGCGGGTCTTCGTCCTTGTTCCTCTGGATCTCTGCATCTTGATACCTCATTGTTCTTGATAGTGGATCGCCAGTACGTCTAAGGTCTCTACCTTGCATTGGACCCCGAGCCTCTCGCTGAAGCTCGGTTCGGTGCGTCCGTCATCTCCGGACACGAACTCCTTGACGTAGGTACCCGAATCGGTCTCCAGTTCGAGATCGAACGAGTCCTCGGTCACCGAATCCGCCCTGACCCAATGGATCGTCCTCTTCCTCACCAGGTCGGCACGTCTGTGCTCTACCCGGCGTGGAGTCCTCTGATCTATACCGGTGTCCTTGAACGATAAGGCGACGCTAACAACTGCTTGTTTATCAACTTTACCCTCGGGGATCACGTGCACGCGATAGGTCTTGAAAGCGGCTTCGGCCTTGTAGCGCTCCACCATCTCCCTGCCCACGAAGTGCAGCGAATTGAATTTTGCCAGCTCGCCGACGTTGGCACGCCTCTCGAGCTCCTCCAGGTCCACGAAACGGTTCATGGGCTGGCTGATCTCCAATATGAACGGCCTTCCGTCCCCGAGCATCCTGGCGTCTATGTCCTCGCGACCCATGCCGTGGAAGAAGTGCTCCTTCCCGCCGGCCATCTCGACCGCTATGTCCCCGATGATCTCCTGGACCGAGGTTGGGTACATCTTCCCCTTCCCGTGGCAGTGGTCGCACCCCTTCCCGTGGCAGACCCTGCAGGGCCATATGGTCTGGGGGATCTCGCGGCTGAGCTTGTTGTAACGTCCGGCTATGAAAACCGGTGCGATGTCGAGCGTCACGTCCGCGAACCTTGTGTCCACGAGCGCGACGACCTGGGGCTGCTTGAACTCGACGGGACGTCCCGCCATGGGCAGGACGAGCTTCCCGATCTCGCGGTTGAGCTCGGCCTTCAGGGACTCGGCGTCCTCCAGGCCCATCTCGGCTATGAACGCCTTCTCGCGTTCGGCGATCTCGGGTTCCACCTTCGTGCCTATGAGGAAGTTGTCCGAGCGGACCTTGGCGAGTTCCTCCCCGGCGGCCTCCGCGAAACGCGGGAGCAGGGGGAAGATGTCCTCGCAGAGTGGACACGGGTCGGCGGGGGCGAAGTCCTTCCCCGAATCGGAGAGGGCCTCGCGCAACATGCGCCCGCGCTGCTCGTTGGTCAGGCCGTAGCCCTGTTTGGCGAACATGCGACCGAGACAGTGGTCGCAGAATCCCTTCGACGCCACCGCCTCGGCACGGGGGAGGCAGTCGTCTATCCAGTCGCCCATCCTCGCACCTCACAGGTCGAATCCCATCTCGGCTATGCGCAGACGGGGGCGCTGGCTTTCCAGATAGTGGTACACGGTTGCATGCTCGCTGCCGTGCATGATCAGCTCCACCGCGTGCTTTGCGATCGGGAGCGTTATAGAGTTTCCGATCAGACCCACGGTGTTGCCGTAGATGACCATGTCGCAACCCGTAAGGTCCTCTATGATGCGACGGGTCTTGCCGTTCTTCCCAATGAGACGGCCCCTGATGCGGGTCACCTGGCCCTCGCGGTCCCCCACGAAGTCCTTTATGTCCACTATCTCCAGGTATTCGTCTTCCTCGAAGAGCCTCATCGCCTTCTCGGGGTTGAACCCCCTTCCGACCGCCTTGATCACGTCAAGGATCTTAAGGGCCATGACCGGGTCCTCGAGCTCCACGTCGTCGTGGACCGTGACCTCGCCCTCCTCCGTATCTATATCGATCTTGACTCCAGATATCTTCTGGATCATGTTTTTGGTCTCACCGTTCTTCCCGATGAGCGTTCCGACCCTGTCGGCCGGTACCCTAATGGACCTCATTCCTCGTCCTCCTCGTCGTCTCCGTTCAGAGTCTCGTCCAATACGACCGCGTCGTCGATCACGTCCGCCCCGCGTTTGCCGAAGAAACTGTTGATGTTGCGGATGTCGCGTTCCAGCAGCTCGCGTGCGTTGTAGTGGTCGGACGTCATGGCCTGACCCACGTCGATCATGATGGGTTCCCCGTTCTGCATCAGGATGTTGTACTCGCTGAGATCCCCGTGCACCAGGTGCGCGTCCCTCCACCCGTCGATTATGAACGACAGCACCTCGTCGTAGGTGTCGTCCGGATCCTCCAGGACGCAGTCCTTGAGCTGCGGGGCGGGTCCGTCCTCTTCCCCGATGTACTCCATAAGCAGGCAGTTCTTGCTGTACGTTATGGGTTCGGGAACCGGAATCCCGGCCTCGCTGTAGCGTACCAGGTTCTTGAACTCCTTGTTGACCCATGCGTAGATCATCTTCCAACGGTTTCCCGTGACCCCGCGGAACCTCGGGTCGCCCTCCACGTACTTCGACACCCTCTTGAACGTCGAGGTGGAGGTGCGGAATATCTTGAGCGCGACCTCGTCCCCGTCCTCGTCGAGGGCGTAGAACACGTTGCCCTCCTTGCCGGTGGAGATCGGATGGCGCACGGAGTCTATGTACCCCGAGGTCATCAGGTCGTAGATGGTCATCAAGGTCTTCCTGTCGAAGACCTCGCCGTCCGTCTGCCTCTCGTCCCCTGTGCGGTCAGTCTTCAGTGCATCCACATGCCTCTCGAGGTAGGCATAGGTCTCCTCGTAGGAGGTCATGCAGCCACCTCAGAATATGTCAAGGTTCTTCGGGACCTTCTTCCTCTTGCTGAGGTTAACGGCCTGGGTCTTGGTGTAGCGGAACCTGACGTCGCATTTGTCCGGCTGGAAGTCCCAGACGGAGATGATGAGCAGGTCGCCTTCCCTGATCCACATCCTCTTCTTGATCTTGCCTGGGATGCGGCCGACACGGGACACCCCGTCCTCGCACATGACCTTGATCTTGGATGCCCCGAGCAGCTGATCCGCTATCCCGAACATCTCTCCTTCCTTTATATTCGGAAGACGTACACGCGTAACGTCCTCATCCGGGCTCTCAAGCGGTTCATTATCGCTCATGAACTTACACTCCAATAATGGCCCATGGCCACCCATTTTATAAAAACATTTGTAGAAAGAAGACACCTCCGCACTGGGTCCACCGACACGTCTGGAGCAGGCTGGGTGAATTGCATCCGTCCGGGTGGAATCCCGCGAAAGCATATAACGCTACGATGCGGTCCATCATACATGTCGAAGGTAAAGGTGCTCTTCGTGAGCAAAAGCAACATCTGCAGAAGCCCTATCGCCGAATACGTCTTCAAGGACCTGATCGCCGGGAACATCGACGAGCTCGTCGAATGCGATTCCTGTGCCACCGACCCGGCGCACGTGGGAGACGAGGTCCTTCCGGAAGCCGTGAAGCTGATAAAACTCCAAAAACAGGACTGTTCCGGGAAGAAGGCGCGTCTGCTCACGGATTCCGACATCAGAAATTCCGACTACATCGTATGTATGGACGCCGCCGACGTGAAGGCGGTCAAGGCCAGGGGAATAACCGGGCCCAAGATCGGACTCCTCATGGATTACGCCGGCGGAGGGGAGATACCGGTCATATCGAACTCCAACGACCTGGATGATGCCTACACGAACATCATCAAGGGCTGCACGGGCCTCAGCATCCAAGTCGTCTTCGACATGGACGAGGGTGCCTGATAGAAAAGCGAGGTGTTCCGGGAACTGTCACCTCGGGCCCTTCCAGGTCCGCCCAGTGGACGGTCCCAGAACACCCTTGCCCCATGTTCCGCAGCCATACCGTCGGCTTTCTCGCGGAACGACGAGAGCAGCGCCTCCTCCCTCTTCTTGGAGCGGCGACCGGGCGCCTCGTACAATGTCTCTTCCCAACAGGCGTCGTACGTGACGCCGAAATCCTCCGGATCCACGTGGGGGAAGAAGCTCAGCGAGACGTAATACCTGATGTGCCCTCCCTGGGATTCCGCGACGAGAAGCCCCTGCACCGCGTGCCTTGCCACACCATTGGCCTCGCACTCGGCTTCGAAGAACTGTTTGTAGACGTTCACCGGATCCATGGTAACCAACATGGCGCATGGTGTCCGGGGACTTCATTATAACGGATCACCAACACGGTCGTTATAAGTATCCATAATCGATGAGGGTGAGCATGAGGTTCCTCGTCATAAGCGATCTCCACCAGAAGCGTTCCGCAGTCGAATGGATCAACAGGGTCATCCATGAGAAGGGTGCGGAATTCGTCATGTTCCTCGGTGACGTAACCGACTTCGGTACCGTGGAGGATGCCCGCAAGATAGTGTCCGCCATCGATTCGAAGGTGTACGTCATCCCTGGTAACTGCGACCCCCGCGACCTCCCGGACGGGATATCTGACGTGGCGGTCGACCTTCACGGGAAAGCCGTGGAGATAGGGGGATACCGTTTCGTAGGACTTGGTGGATCCAACATCACCATCTTCGGGACGATATTCGAACTTACTGAGGAGGAACTGTACGACGGATTGAAGAGGAACGCATCCGAGAAGATGGTCCTGGTGACCCACGCGCCGGCCTACGGGACCCTCGACCACATCCCCTCCGGAGCGAGCGTCGGCAGCCCCGCGGTCATGAGGATCGTCGAGGAATACCACCCGATACTGGCCCTTTCAGGCCACATCCACGAGGACGTGGGCACGTTCGAGAAGAACGGGACCGTTTTCCTGAACCCGGGCCCCGCCAAAGAGGGCCGCTGCGCCATAGTCGACCTGGACGGGGAAGAGGTCAAGGTCACGCTCCTGGGTCCCAAGGACGTGTGAACAGGATAATCTGACACCGCCCCCTATCCGAAATCGAAACGGTCGGAGACAGGTATCCCCCTCCTTCCAACCTGATCGTCAGGTTTCAGGATGGTGCGGTACGTGACATCAGTCGGTTCTTATAAAGGGACATCGTGACGACTCCTTCGAACGGTCAGAGACCCGGATGAGTGACCCCATGAACGTGAAAGTGTCTTTCCCAGTAATCGCCGCAATCCTTGTGATAGCGGTGGTACTGGCCGGAGAGGTCGTCACGTTCACGTCACCCGCCACCCTCGGAGCCTATGGTTCCTCGGTCGAAACGGATACGGACGAGGTGAGTTTCTCCATCGAATGCAGAGGTGCCCAGGTGTACGACGTCCTGTCGTTGGACGGCACGCTCGGGCCGCTGGAGGACGTATCGATCTATTACGATCCTGCTCAGGCGGCGACGATCGAGAAGGGACATGCGTCCACCGGTGCCAGGCACCTGGACGAGAACTATTACGTGGAGCAGATACCGCACACACTCAAAGTCAGAGGCGTCTGCGACGTCCGGGTCTTGGACGCATCCGATATGGAGGCGCTCGTCTCTGCCCCCGGTGTCGGACATGCCCTGATCATGCTTTCCGGGACCATGCCCGATACGGTGTACGACGGTACGGAAAGCTCGCCTATCCTGAAGTGGATCGGATCCGGCGGAAGGCTGTACTGGATCGGCGACATACTCGGGCGGTACATCTCCCATGGCGATTCCGTGGAGACGGTGGAGAACGGCACGTCGGTTTTCCTCGGTTCCGAGTGCATAGACGACGTCGAAGGCAGGGGAACGGACGTCATCGGGAACGGTTTCTGCAGATCCCTTTACCTCCAATGCGATTCCACCACCTTCGGGGTGATCCCCGACAGGCTGCCGACCGATGCCGACTACCTGTGCGTCGGATTCTCCGACGGTCTGCGCTCCAGCATAACGATGGTGGCGCTCGGCCAGGGGATGGTGTGCGTGATGGGCGGGGAATACTCCATATTCCAACGCATCGACCTGGCGCAGATCGTAGCCTCGGGCATCGGCCCGGATTCGCGCATACTCGGTTGTGAGAAAGGAAACATGTACGGTTCGGTGGAAGGAAACATCCCCAGGGGCGATTCCGTCTATGTCATCATCGGAAGGGACTACGCCGCATACTGCGAGAGGCACGAGGTATCATGAGGTTCTTCGATGACGGGAGGTTCCTCTGCAGGGGGATGCTCCTGGTGCTAGCCTGCGGCATAATCGTCAGACTGATCGTGAGCGTCGCGCTCCAATTCAACAACGATACGACCGCGTGGGCGACCACCATCTCCAACATCGAGGGCGGGAACGGTCTTTACGATGTGGCGGGATACTACTACCCTCCGGTCTGGGGGTACATCCTTGCCGCGTTCGCCGCCACGATCAGGACCGTCGGCATAGGGAACCTGGGAGACATGTTCCCCGAGATCCTGTTCGCAGGCGACAACGACGATGCTTTCCTCACGTCGCCTGGGTTCGATCTGACCTTCGGTCTCATGATGCTTGTCGTGGACCTCTTGGGTGCACTCGCACTGTACTGGTTGATAAAGACGTACACTGACGACGTGGTGAAGGCCAAGATCGGGTTCACGCTGTATTTCCTGGCCATCAACATTGTTTTCATCGGGGCGGACGGGGGCATGTTCGACAACATATCCGCGTTCATGACCGTATTGTGCGTATGCCTCCTGGTCAAGGGACACGATTTCCTCGCGGGGGGCATGTTCGCCATGGCCGTTCTGACGAAACTGTTCCCGGTTTTCCTCATGTTCATATTGGTTGCTTATCTCTTCAAGAAGGACAGGAACCAATGGATCCCGAGGTTGGTCAAATCCGTATCTGGGGCGGCCGTCATGGTCGCGATCCTGATGCTGCCGATAATCCTGAGCGGCAACCTGATGGACAGCATGACTTTCGTCACATCCCGTGCCGGTGCCGTCGACAACCCGGTCGACGTCCTGCTGAAATACAGTTCCGTATCGGTCTACCTGGCTATACTCGTGTTGGAAGCGCTCATCGCCCACCGTTTCACCAAGAAGGACGAGGATGAAGTCGATCGGTCGTTCCTATGGGCCGTCTTCGTATCGGTGACGGTCATATTCATCTATCCCGGAGCCCCGCAGTACATAGTCCTGATGATACCGTTCCTTGTCATGGCGACGGTCATGTACGATGGGGGATTTTTCCGTCCCTTTGTGCTCCTGACGATCGGTTCCACGGTTTTCATGCTGTCGTCGATCGCGATGCAGCTGACGACCATGACCCTTTACTATGAAGCCATCCCCTTCGATGCCTGGGTC
>JAFVET010000098.1 GCA_017475875.1 Candidatus Methanomethylophilaceae archaeon | reverse complement strand
GGTGACAGGACCTCTGCCCGGGTGCATGTTGACTTTAACTGCCTTTTGACAGGCGCGAAATGAGCGTAAACAGAACAAGTATATAATCCTATGCAGGAGACCTGTCCCGTTCCTTTTGAAGATTCAGTGAGTCCGTTCTGATCGACAACTGATACGTTTCTGCGGTGTTTTTTCTATTCGGGGCTGTTTCGGCCCCCTTCGTTTTCAGGTCTTCGTTCCCGGTGTTAATCCCCCTGTTCGATTGTTCAAATATTTAGTTTTTACGAAACTATTTATATATACATTTATATACCATATCATGCTAATAGGCGAGTTTGCAGACTCCATAGGCATACGCAGCACCTCCCGCATCTCGGCCAAGGGGATGGCCCCCGTCATCGCCATCCTCGACAGTTCGGAGGTGCTCTTCCGGTACGACATGGACCGGAAGCCGGGATGCCGTGAACTGAAGTTCACGGCCGTGCAGATGATGACCATGGTCTTCTACGTGGAGATCAAGAAGCTCGACGTGCCCGGTTACATCGAGACGTTCTCCGGGAGGGGGTCCCAGATCATCCTCCGGAACCTCGGGATGCCGAAGGACGGGAGGGGGCGCTACATCGCCCCCTCCGTCGGATGGCTGTCCGATTTCCGGAACAAGGAATGGCGCAAGTTCCGCAAGGCGCTGGAGGAGGAGACCAGGGAGGCCGTGCTCGCGATGTCCGAGAAAACCGTGTACACGGTGGACTCGACGCCGGTGGAGGCCAGCAGGTACAGCGCGTGGGCCGACTTCAACCCGCATTACAGGATCCGCATGGCAAAGGCCCACATCGTGATGGTCGACGGCATCCCCGCATACCACAGGGTGACCAACGGCAACAAGGGCGACAACCCCGAGTTCCTGAAGATCCTCGACGAGATGGGCACAGGTTCGGTCCCGTCCGCCGCCATTCACGCCGACGGCGGCTACGACAGCGCCGAGACCTACACGAAGGTGTTCCTCTCGACCGGGAAGGTCATGCGTGGCAACCCCGGGTGCAACGCCGTGTTCCACAAAGAGTACGGGTGGGACAACATGTTGAGGAGGTACGCGAGACTGCACAGGGAGGACGGGTTCGTCCCCACCCCGCAGGCCAGCCGCGGGTTCGTCCTCCGTTTCCTGGCCGGACACGGCCAGGACGAGGCCGTGGGATGGTTCCTGAGGAACCTGGACATCTGCCGCGGGTCGAAGGCGCGCGCCGACGGTGCGCGCAGGCGCCACGTCTGCGAGACGGTCCACCACGGGATGAAGCGGTGGGTGGACCTCACGGTCAGGGGGCTCTGCCGCAGATACGTGGGGACGAGGGTCTCGCTCCGGATATTCGTCTGCACGATCCTCTGCGTCCTGTTCAAACCTTACAGCGGATGAGAAAACGCGTTGCCGGGGCGGAGCATCCGCCTTCAATGCTAATAGACGAGCGGAAGCTCCGTCGGATGGAACGTCTTACACCTACAAATAACCACCCTTCCACGTCAACCGGGCCGTCGAAGGCCCGGTGAGACCATCCAAGGACGACCAACAGCCCCCTTTACGGCGGCCCGAGACGAGGCGGATCGGGGGTCCAGTCACCCCTAAGCCATGGCCAGACGGTTGAAGGGGAAAGTTTCAGTGACATCCCAGGGTCACTGAATCTTCAATGTTTTAGGGAGCAGATAAGTTTACAGTCGAAAGGAACAGAAGAAAACAAAGAATCAAACGCGCGAACAGGACGAACGGACGCGTTTACGCGTCGGTGAGGGCTGTTCGCGCGTCTTCGGCCCAAGCTTATCTGGAAGAAGAGGGTTATCCAAGGTTGTCGAGACAATGGATGAACCCAAGGGACGCATAAGCAAACGCAGACTTAAAGCTGAGCAAAAGGTCGAAGCCGACCGCTACAAGATCCTGGTCTGTTTCACGGATGAGAACGGGCTCCCGGACAGGGAGCGCATGAGCCTCCGCGACAAGGGAGCCTAGTTCAGGTCCTCGCACACCCATGTCGCGGACATCCGCGACATGGGCCTTTGCAAGAGGAAGCGCAGGAAGGACGGCCTCGGATACACGGAGTATCGCATATAGCCGGGTATCAGGACCATCATCAAACGCAGGCCCAGAGGGCCTGCGAAGGGGCAATACACCCCGGTACAGGACCGCATCGAGGAGGGGGTCTTGGCGAAGAAGATGGAGCATCCGGAGCTGGGGTCCGCCAAGATCGGGATCATGGCGGGCGCGGACGCATCACCCAAGACGGTCCATGCCGTGCTGAGGAGAAACGGATTCGAGAATGTGACCATGCGCATAGGCAAGGCGTACAAGAGCTTCGAGATGGACCGTGTCAACGAGATGTGGCAGATCGACTTCGTGGAACTGGGGGCGGACAGTGTCACCGGCAGGAAGGTGGAGTTCCTGTCCGTGATCGACGACAGGTCGAGGATGATCCTCAGCGAGGAGGTCACGGTCCACGCGACCACTGAACACGTCCTGGAGGTGCTCGCGGCCTGCTTCACGAAGTACGGGGTGCCGGAGAAGATACTCTCCGACAGAGGCACCCAATGGTGCGCCTCCAACGGAGGCGACACCAGGTTCGACGCGTTCTGCGAGGAGTGGGGCGTGACGCACGTCATGGGGAAGGTGCGCAAACCGACGACCCAAGGGAAGGTGGAGAGGTGGCACGGGTCCATACGCAGGGAGGCAGGCATCCCTAAGACGGCCACGCTGGACGAGTACGGCACGATGATGTCTTCATACGTGCGCTTCTACAATAGGGAGAGGCCCCATTGGTCCTGCGGCCTTAGGACGCCGTACGAGGCGTTCCGCGAGGGCCATGCGATGCCGCTGCTTTTCGCGGCGGCATCCTGCCGAGTTCTCCAAGGCGACATTTGCGGTCCGCGGTAGCGGTAGCTATGCGCCCCGACCCCGGAGCGAGCGAAGAGAACGTGTCCTCATCGCTCGTTACCACGTAACTCGCTCTTCGAACACGTTCTCTTTCGTACGTTTGTTTCTTTTACTTCCTCGTTGTTCTTCGTTCTGTAAAATAATCCTCTACCTAAAACAGCTATGCTCCAAGACCGAAAGTATTAGAATGTTTTGGAGCATTTCGCCATTTCACGCGTCCAGCGTCTGTTTTTATACCGTTTTGGAAGTCATGTTTT
>JAFVET010000097.1 GCA_017475875.1 Candidatus Methanomethylophilaceae archaeon | reverse complement strand
GGACCGATTTCTGGTAGATCATCAGACCTGTGCCCATGGCCTTCCCGTCGACGCCCCAGATCCTTCCGATCTCCTCGGGCTTTATCCTGTAGCGGGGGACGTACGCCCCGTAGCTCACTATCCCTACTTCCATTTAATCACTCCTTCATCGCGTTGAGCTTTGCAATAAGCCCTTCGATCGTGATCTGCGTGGTGACCAGCGGTATGCCTTCCAGCTTGGCGAGTTTGATCGCCAGCGCGTCCGTCTGGTCCGGACGGTGGTATACCACCATCCCGGGCGTCAATGGATGGGCGCGTATGGCGATCATGGGCGAACGCCCGTAGTGGACGTCCGTGAAAACCAGTGCGCGGTCGATGTTCCAACCGTATATCTTCAGATAGTCGTCGCACCCGAGGGAGAGGACGGCCTTCAGGGAATCCACGACCGTGAAACCGCGGATGAGCCTGTTACGGTACCCGTCCGGGTTCAGTATCGTGCCCCCTATGGCCTCGACCATGTCGGGGATCTCGATACCCTTGTCGAACTCGCCCATGGCGATGATGCAGTCCAGTTTCAAATCGGGACTGTACCTCGACATGACGGGGTATCCGTTCCTCCGGTCTATCTCCAGGAAAGCCTCGACTATCCTCTTGACGACGGTGACCCCGGGCGACTTGCGCCTCCCGGACTCGTAGTCGCTTATCACGGAATGCGTGACACCGACCTCCTCCGCCAGCACCTGCTGGGAGACCCCGAACTCCTCGCGCCATCTGCGTATGGCCGCTCCGGGTTCCGAAGACATGGCGATGTCGCCTGCGATCTTCTGCTTGAAGTCCTCCACCATCTGGTACGTTGTCGGCAGGATTGTATATAAATGTGTCGAATGTCGCATTCGTCATTAGTCGTATCGGTCCTTCAGCTCCCTCTCCAGGACCTCGGTTATCGTCTCGAGGACCTTGAGCCTCCCGTACTTCTTGTCCTCGGATTCTACGACGAACCAGGGAGCGTACGGCGTGTTGGTGGAGGATATCATGCGGTCGATGTAGGTCTCGTAGACATCCCACTTGTCGCGGTTGCGCCAGTCCTCGTCGGTTATCTTGTACTGCTTCAGAGGGTCGTTCTGGCGGGCCTCGAACCTGCGGAGCTGCTCGTCGGGACTGATCTCCATCCAGAACTTCAGGACGATGGCCCCCGAATCAACGAGTCCGCGCTCGTACATCCTGATCTCGTTCGCGGACCTGCCGTACTCCTCCTCGGTGCAGAAGCCCTCGATGGGCTCCACCATCATCCTGCCGTACCAAGAACGGTCGTAGATCACCACGTGCCCGGACTTCGGTGCGGACACGGCGAACCTCCAGAGGTATGTGTGGAGACGCTCGTCGCCGGCGGGTGCGGCCACCGGGTTGACGTAGTATCCGCGCGGATGGAGGGCGCGGGAGACCCTGCGTATGGTCCCGCCCTTCCCGGCCGCGTCCCAGCCCTCGAACACGAGGACAAGGGAACGGCTGGAGGAGGCGAGTTTGAACTGCAGGGAGGTGAACTTGTCGGACAGCTCGGCCAGGTGCGTCTTGTACCTGCTGGCGGTCCTCGTGAGATCCACGCTGGTGCGCGGGTTGGGGAGGATCGCGACCACGCGCTCCTCCGAGGCCTGGTACCCGTACTCGATGCGGTAGTTGACGCGTGATATGAAAGCCTGTACGATGTGTGAGACCGTGGCCCCGAGGTCCTCGTCGTACTTGATCACGTCCCACGGGGCGTACAGGGTGTCGGTGCGGCTGAGGACGTCCCCGATTACCTTGGACGACCAGGCGTTCGGGTCCAAGTGGTCGTCCGACAGGAAGGAACCGTCCTTCTTCTTGTCGGATTTCTTCAGTTCGTTCCTGAAGGCGTCGGCGGTGATGTCCAGGAATATCTTGACGACAATGACCCCGTTGTCGGTAAAGTACTTCTCCAAGGCCATGGACATCGTCCGGATCTCCTTGGTGTCGATGTTCTCTTCGATGAATCCGACGTAACGTGAATACCAGGAACGCTCGAAGATGGCGATCTTCCCCTTCGGGGGCTCCCTGGAGATGTAGCGGAGGATCTCGCGGGGCGAGTAGTCCTTGGTGGGCAGGAAATGCGAGTAGGTAACCCCTCTCGGGTCCATCAAATTCATGAACTCGTTTATGACACGCCCGAGAACCCTCCCGCTGCGCCCTTCGAAAACGACGAGCACGGGACGCCGTTCGTCGACTATCCTGCGCTGCAGCAGGATGAGGTTGTTCTCCATCTCCTCGGAAATAATGTCCGCCATGACATGTCATCCAGACCTGGCGATATAAACGTTGTCTGATACCTGTCGGGGCATCCGTATATGGCCAAACTTATCCTAAACGGGGCATGAATTAATATCGTACCGCCCATTGCCTCGCTCAGGTATAGTCGATGGCTGAAGTCGGAGAATGCACACGGACGATATCAACCTCCGAGGGGGATATCAAGATCTACAGTCTGAAAGAGCTCGAGGATAAAGGGATAATAAAGGACCTCTCGAAGATACCCTACTCCATCAAGGTCATCATCGAGTCGATGCTCAGGCAGCGCGACGGAAAGACGATCACG
>JAFVET010000096.1 GCA_017475875.1 Candidatus Methanomethylophilaceae archaeon | reverse complement strand
GTCGTACCTCATCGGGCTCCTCCCGGAGAAGTTCGGCACCGACCGCACGGTGATGTGCGGCTGTCTGCTCTTCCCGGTGCTCCTGCAGCAGCTGTTCCACGTGCGATCGCAGACGCGAAGACGCCTTATCCATGAATCTGGCCGAGTCAACGATGAAACGTTCATGGGTTCCGGAACCAATCTCTCCCGAACCGTCTCTGACATGGAAGGAGAAGACCAGTCTCCTTCTGTCGACTTCCACAAGCTCCGTTTCACAGAAAATATGCGACCCTACGGGCGACGGTGCGGAATGGGTCAAATCCATCCTGGTCCCGACCGTCGTCCAACCGTCTTCAAGCAGGCTTTCGACGCTTTCGGAGGACACGGATTCGACAAGCAGGGCCATCGCCGGGGTCGCGAAGACCTCCAACGTGCCGCTGCCCATGGATCTGGCCGTGTTGTCCGCGATCACGGTCACCTCGCCGGTTCCCTTGACGCCTGGTTCGATGGTTCTGTCAGACATTCCCATACCTTCCCGTATCGGACGTGTGATGGTTTCATCGCGGTTATACCTTTGCGACGGTCGAGAGTAGACCATTATGAACGAGGGACGCATACGGGAGGCATCATGGCCGAGGAGGAGCAGCTGTTAGCCGAACTGACGTCCCTGAGGGACAGTCTCAGGGCCGGGAACCCGATGGCCAACGGCAGGCTCCCGCAGATCTGTTCCGACGAGGCCCTTGTGGAGATGGCCCAGCGCGTGCCCCACAAGGCCGAGGACCTGGCGGCCATCGCTGGCATCGGGCAGAGGTTCGTGGAGCAGTACGGGGAAGCGTTCCTCGACATTACCCGCAGATACGCATTGGAGGCGGTGAAAGGCTCCGAGATCGATCCCCGGGCCGCCGAAGCGCTCCGCGAACTGGAGAAGAAGCTCATCAACGTCAGCCGTTCCAACCGGTTGCTGTTCCAGCCGAGGGCTTCCCGCAGGAACGCGTTCGACCTCGGAGGCTATCCCGAAGGGGACGTCATAGGTCTCCTGTTCGGTCGGCGGAGGTCGCTGCTGCTCTGCGACTCGGCTGACGGACCCGACTCCGTGAGGACGTACAGGCAGCTCAACGACCTCTTCCGCGAGGTGAGCCGCGACATCAGGGACCGCGGGAGGTACGACCTCTACGTCGCTTATCCGTTCGTCCAAGGCAGGATGGGCGGGGAGGGTTTCGAGGTCCGCGCGCCGCTCGCCCTCTTCCCGGTCACTTTGGAGCGCGAGGCGGGCACCATGACGCTCGCTTCCGATCCATCCCGTGACGCCATGTTCAACAACACGCTGATCCTGGCACGCATCAAGTCCACGGGAGAGGACAGGCCGCTCCCGCACAACCTGTTGGAATCCACAGATTTCCAAGGTTTCAGGGACGAGCTGGTCCGTTTCTACGGTGACAACGGCATCCCTCTGACGTTCGCCGACGGGTTGGTGCCTTTCGAGAGCTACCGTCCCGAGACGTTCCCGGACTATCAGCCCGGTGAGATGGAGCTCGTGTGCTCCGCGGTCCTGGGAAGATATTCGATCTATTCCAGTTCCGTACAGCGCGACTTCGACCTGATGCTCGCCAAGGGCGAGATCAACGGTATCCTGTCCGACCTGATCCTGGGGGACGGTAGGCAGCCCCCGGTGTCGGGAGTGAAGGTGTCGGAGAGGGACCTCGCATACGTCAACAGGCTCAACAGCGCACAGGAGGAGGTCCTCTCGTCGATACGCAACGGCAACGAACTCGTGGTTCAGGGTCCGCCCGGGACCGGGAAGTCGCAGGTGATCACCGGACTGATAGCCAACGCGGTCCTCGGGGGACAGACCGTGCTCATGGTCTCAGAGAAGAAGACCGCCCTTGATGTGGTCTATTCCAGACTGGGGGACCTCTCCCGTTATTGTCTTTTGATAGACGACGTCTCGAACAAGGACCTGTTCTACAGACAGCTCTCCACCATGATGTCGACGGACGCCCCGTCCGACGAGGTCGGCGAGGACACGTTCTCCGACGGGATCGACGAGGACGTGGAGCGTCTAGAGAGGATAGCCGACGTGATGTACAGCCCCGGTCCCTTCGGGATAGAGCCTTACAAGCTCTATACGCGCGACCGCGCGGACATGGGGGACATGCGGGAGGTTGAGCGCTACCGCATGCTCAAGGAGGAGGTGGACGGGAGGCTGCTCCAACTGGACTATCCGGGGATATCGGAGCTGCACCGCAGGTTCGGAAGCGGTTCGTCGGCGAGGAACCTGAAGGAGTACCGCGACATATCTCAGAGCTACCCGTGGATGACGCAGATGCGTTCGGACATGTCCGATTACGAAATCGGGCAGATGAAGGCCGACCTCCTCGACCTGGAGCAGCAGATGATCGACGTCCGCTCCATGGGTTTCGTCAGCAGGCTCTTCTCCAAAGGCAAGGTCTCCCGCGAGGCCACCCTCATGCTCGACAACTACTTCGTCAACTACAACGAGCACACGATGCGCCTGATCCTCGACGACCCCAGGGCGGTGTTCGACGGCCTGGACGACTACGAGACCTTCACGGCCAGGGCCTCCGCGTACCGCAGGATGGGCAGGGACGAGAGGTCCTACGGGGAGGACGTGATGTCGCTTTCGGAGAAGACCGGCATGTCGCTCCCCGAGAGCAATGACAGCGTCTACGACTGGATATTGGACGACCACCTCCTGCGCTTCGACGCGGACCACCGCGACGTCCTCCAGGAGATGCACGACTTCGACGGGATAATCTCGGACATGGACCACCGCATGGAGGGGAAGCGCGGATACACCCGTTCCATGATGGGGAAGGTCCTGAGGGAGGGTCTCGGATACATCAGCGGTTCGAAGCGCCGCTCTGACATAATGAGGATAATAGAGTCCAAGAGGAAGTGGCATCTGGGCAAGTTCATCAACCGCTACGGGTACGAGCTGTTCAAGGGCGTGAAGGTATGGCTCTTGACCCCGGAGGTGGTGTCTGAAATCATACCCATGGACATGGGAATCTTCGACCTACTGATATTCGACGAGGCCTCCCAGATGTACGTGGAGAAGGGGATACCCTCGATATACCGCGCCAAGAAGGTCGTTGTCGCTGGCGACCACCGGCAGCTCCGCCCCTCCAGCCTCGGGACGGGAAGGGTCGCGGTCCAGGACGATGACGACGAGGACCCCATCGAGGGGACGGAGGAGGACAGCCTCCTCGACCTGGCGCGCTCTCGCTTCCCGTCGGTGTTGCTCAACTTCCACTACCGCTCCAGGTACGAGGAGCTGATAGCGTTCTCCAACCGTGCGTTCTACGGGGGCAGGCTCTACGTGTCCCCCAACGTATCGACACCGGAGGAACCGCCGATCAAGGTGTACAGGGTGGATGGAAGGTGGGAGAACAAGTCGAATCGTGTAGAAGCCGAGAAGATCGTCGGGCTCATCCGGGAGTTCCTCGCCACAAGGAAGGAGCGCGAGACCGTCGGGATCATAACGTTCAACTCCGCGCAGCGCGACCTCATAAACGACGTCCTCGACGAGGAATGCGCCAGGGACCCCGGGTTCGGCGCGGCGATAGCGGAGGAGTACGGGCGCCACGACAACGGGGAGGACGTCGGACTGTTCATCAAGAACATTGAGAGCGTCCAAGGCGACGAGAGGGACGTCATTATGTTCTCGGTCGGCTACGCCCGCAACTCCGAGGGGAAGCTCATGCAGAGGTTCGGGTGGCTCAACAACCAGGGCGGGGAGAACCGTCTGAACGTGGCCATCTCGAGGGCGAAGCAGAAGGTGATCGTGGTCAGGTCCTTCGAACCGGAGGAGCTCCAGGTCGACGATTCCAAGAACGAGGGTCCCCGCATCCTCAGGAGCTACCTCCAATACGCCGACGCGGTCAGCGACGGGGACAGGGAGCGCGCGGAGGAGATCCTCTCGTCGTTCGGGAAGGGTCCCGCCTCGACGGGTGCGGACGGCGACCCGGTGGCCGCGAAGGTCCGCGACGAGCTGGTGTCGAGGGGTTACGAAGTGGACTCGGACGTCGGGATCGGCGGTTACCGGATGGACCTCGCGGTCAGGAAGGGGGACAGGTACGTCCTCGGCATCGAATGCGACGGGCACCTGTATTCCGGTTCCTCATCGGCACGCGAGAGGGACTACCACAGGCAGCGCTACCTCGAATCGCGCGGATGGAGGATCTACCGCCTCTGGACCCCCAACCTCTGGAGGGACAGGGAGGGGGAGATTTCCCACATAGTCTCGGAGATAGAGGGTTCGCCGCGACCGATGTGATGGTTTATTTATCCATCATTCTTTAGACGTAACGTCTGCCATATGATATTGAAATACCTCAAACCCCGGGACTGGGCCTGCATCCTCGCGTGCGGCGTTCTCATCGCAGCGCAGGCGTGGTTGGACCTGAGGATCCCGGAGTACATGACCGCGGTGACCGAGGCGGTCGTGTCGGGACTCCCGCCGTCCGAGGTGTACGACGTGGGCGTGGACATGCTGATATGCGCGTTCCTGAGCATATGCGCATCGCTTTCAGCGGGTTTCATGGCCGCCATGGCGTCGGTGTCCCTCTGCCGCACGTTGAGACAGCTGCAGTTCGACAAGGTGGGTTCGTTCACTCCGGAGGATCTCGGCCATTTCACTATAGATTCTCTGATCATCCGCGGGACCAACGACGTGTCCCAGATACAGCGCTTCTTCGCGATGGCCCTGCAGACGATAATGCGCACTCCGATACTCACGGTGTGGGCGCTCGTGAAGATCTCGGGGGCGCAGTGGGAGTGGACTGCGGTCACGGCCGGCGGGGCGGTCGCCATGGCGGTGTCGATGGCCGTGATAATAACGATGAGCCGCCCGTACTACAGGAGGGTGCCGAGGCTCACCGACGCCATCAACCGCCGTGCCCTCGAGCACTTCACCGGGCTCAGGACCATCCGGGCATACAACGCGGAGCGCTTCCAGCAGGAGGCGTTCGAGAAGGCGAGCGACGACATGATGGAGAACTGCATCGTCATGTGGAAGTGGAGCTCGCTCCTCCCGGCCGTGTCGTTCGGGATCAGCAACCTGCTGCTCGTGGCGATATACTGGGTGGGGGCGGTCCTGCTGTCGTCCTCGGCTCCGGAAGACCAGGTCACGCTGTTCTCGCAGATGATCGTGTTCTCGTCGTACGCGACGCTGATGCTCGGGTCGTTCGTGAGGCTGGCCTTCATGATCCAGTTCTCCAACCGCGCCATGGAGTCCATGAGGCGGATAGGTGAGGTCCTCGACCACGAGCCGTCCATACCCGACGGTTCCTTCGATGGAGATGGGACAGATCCCGGGACGGTGGAGTTCGACCACGTGTCGTTCAAATACCCGGGCACCGACAGGTACGTCCTCCGCGACGTCTCCTTCAAGGTCCCCCGCGGGTCGTCCCTGGCGGTGACCGGTCCGACCGGCAGCGGCAAGTCGACGCTGGTCGCCCTCCTCCTGCGGAGATACCTCCCTACGGAAGGGGAAATCAGGGTTGACGGCGTGGACATAAGGGAGTACCGCCGTTCGGCTCTGAACGAACGCATAGGGTACGTCCCGCAGAGGAGCACCATGCTCTCGGGTACGGTGAGGGAGAACGTGAGCTACGGTTCGACCGCAGAGGCCCGTTCCGACGACGACGTCAGATGGGCCCTGCGCGTTTCCATGGCGGATTTCGTGGAGGGTCTGCCGCAGGGCCTCGATTCCGACGTCCTGGAGGAGGGCAGGAACCTGTCCGGTGGCCAGAGGCAGAGGTTGGCCATCGCCAGGGCGGTCTGCAAGGATGCGGGCATCATAGTGCTCGACGATCCGTTCTCGGCCCTTGACTACGCCACGGACAAGGGACTGAGGGAGGCCATGGCGTCCGAGTTGGAGGGCCGTACCAAGGTTATGGTGTCGCAGCGCATCGGGTCGGTGATGGACTCGGACCGCATACTCGTCCTCGACGAGGGGGAGGCGGTCGGATACGGAACCCACGCGGAGCTGTCGGAGGGATGCGACCGCTACCGTCAGATGCTTTCGTTGCAGAAGGGGGCATCCCAGTGAAAGGCGGGATACTGCCGCCGATGCGCAGGTTGGTCTCCTATATGGGGCACTTCCGCTGGCGTGTCGCCTGCATCATAGCCCTGGGCCTCGCGACGAGCGTCCTGTCGGCTGTGGCCCCGTCGCTTCTGGGAGAGTTCACCGACGGTCTTTCCGTGACGCTTGAGTCGGGCGGACCGATAGACCTCGACGCGCTTCTGGTTACCGCTTTGTCGCTTGTGGTCGTGTTCGCGGTCGCGATGGTCACCCAGGCGGCCGGGATGAGGCTCACATGGGTCACTGAGGAGAGGTTGGGGGACAGGCTCCGCGTGGACATGTCCCGGAAGATCTCCCGGATGCCGGTGGGTCTGATGGACTCCACCGACACCGGCGATTCCCTGAGCCGTCTGGTGAACGACACCGACACCCTGCGCATGAGGTCCGTCGAATCGGTCACCGACGTGGTCGAGGCCGTTGTGACTTTGATAGCATGTGCGGTGGCGATGGTCCTTTTGGAGCCGGTGTTGGCGGCGGTGGCGTTCATCGGTCCCGCGACAGGCCTGGTCGTGATCTATGCGATCACCAGGACCACCCAGAGGTTCTACCGGGCGCAGTCGAGGGACCTCGGTAGCATAAACGGGATCATCGAGGAGACGTACCGTTCGCTGGACGTCGTGGACTCGTTCAACGCCTTACCGAAGGTCAGGGAGAGGTTCGCGGAGGTCAACGGCAGGCTCTTCAGTTCCGCCATAAGGGCCCGTTTCGCCGAGGGGCTGCTCCCGGAGGCCATGTCGTTCGTGTCCAACCTCACCTACGTGCTCGTGTGCGTCGTGGGATCCATACTGATCCTGGACGGAACCTCCTCGTTAGGTACGCTGGTCGCTTTCATAGTGTACGTGAAGATGGTGAGTACCCCGATGGAGCACATAACCCGCTCGGTGGGTGCCGTACAGGAGGTCGCCGCCTCGAGCGAGAGGGTCTTCGAGTTCCTGGACCGCGAGGAGATCCCTCCGGAGGATCCGGAGACTGACCTCTGGGAAGTGAAAGGCGACGTCTCGTTCTCGTCCGTCCGTTTCTCATACAGACCCGGCGACGAGGTGCTCCACGGACTCGACCTGCAGGTGTCCGCCGGACAGAAGGTCGCCATTGTGGGACCGACGGGTTCCGGCAAGACGACGATCGCCAACCTCCTTCTGAGGTTCTACGATCCGGATTCCGGGACGATATCGGTTGACGGGTGCGATTTGAGGAGTCTCGCCAGGTCGGACGTCCGCAGGATGTTCGCGGTGGTCCCGCAGGACAGCTGGCTGTTCCGCGGGTCCCTGAGGGACAACCTGCTCCTGGGGAACGGCGACGTATCGGACGACCGCATAGCGGAGGTGTGCGGGAGCATGGGATTGGGGGAGTTCGTGGACCTCTCCGAAGAAGGCATCGGTTCGACGATCGACCCAGATTCCCTGTCGGCGGGGCAGCGCCAACTTCTGTCGATCGCCCGCGCCGCCCTGAGGGACGCACCGATGCTGGTCCTGGACGAGGCCACCAGTTCCGTCGACGCCTACACCGAGAGCGTGATACAGGCGGCGCTGGACAGGATATCCGAGGGACGCACGTCGTTCGTCATCGCGCACAGGCTCTCCACCATAGTCAACGCCGACCGGATAGTCGTGATGAGGGACGGCCGCGTCGTCGAGAGCGGGACCCACGGGGAGCTGATGGAGGCGGGCGGGTTCTACCGCCAGCTCTACGACAGCCAGTTCGAGGGCTGTGACTGATTGACGTATCTTTTCTTGTCAATGCATACGTTGAACATCGGATGAAAGTTTTTTTAATAGCCATAATATTGGCGCTATTATCCAACTATTTACCCGATAAGGTGACAATATGGATTCGAAAAAACTAGCGATCATCGCGGTCGTAGTTGTGGCAATCGTTATCGTCGCTGCAGCCGCGGTCTTGCTTACGGGCAAGAACAACGGCGGCAACAACGAGAAGGATGAAACCTACGATCC
>JAFVET010000095.1 GCA_017475875.1 Candidatus Methanomethylophilaceae archaeon | reverse complement strand
GCCTCGCCTCCCGTATAGTGGACGATGACGCCGGTCGCGATCATCATGAGGATCAGGAAGAACACGGTGTCGTAGAACGCCGTCATGCCCTTGGCGTTCATGGACAGACCGTCACCTCCACTATCGCCGGGATGCTCGTACCACCGTTGCATGCTATGTTGCGTATGAACCTGATGCTCCGACGGTCCCCGTCCATGTGCCCTTCGGTGATGATCTCGTCGAACTCCGAGAAACCGCCGGGGACCATGGCGTGAACCGATACGCCCCTCGCACCCGTGCTCGATATGAACGACGACAAGGCGTCACCTGCGGCCAAGACGATTTCTCCGTCGACGATATCGACTTCGACGGAACCCGCCAATGGGGATACGTCCACCGTGCCGTCGACCACCACCAGAAACGTCACCGCTGACATGAAAGCCAACAGTACGGTGATGACTGCCATCAAGCATATGAGGGCTTCCCCGAACCCCATGTCACCTCTGCAATCTGAATCCATGCGGTGTCCTTGTCTACACCGTTTATAAAGGAGACATGCAGAGTAAACGTCTACCCCGGTCAGACCCCTCTCACGTACAACCCCTTGGTCACACGTCCGCCGCAGAGTTCGACCAGGTGGTCCAGACTCCCGCCGGTTGGATCGAGGCAGGCTTCGCCGACCGCCGCGACCATCTGGTGCGGGCGCTTGCGGAGGTCCAGCCCGACCGATGCCACGCCAGAACCCATGAGTTCGGGTATGAGGTCGATGAGACAGAGGTCGATGGAGTTCAAGATGTGGGCGAATCCGCGCTTGTCACGGTAGACGGGGAACGACGCCCCCAGTTCGTCGACGATCGCACCGTTCTGAAGGGACGGGTCGCGCGAATACATGAGCTCCGTCCTCCCGAACGCCATGACCTCGACCGGCACCTGGCATTTGGAGACCAGGTCCGACACCTCGCCGCGCGCAAGCTCTGGGGACAGGGTGACCTGTCTGAAGCGATCAAGGTTGTAGGAGTTGAAAGCGTTGAACACGCTGCTGGCGTAGACCTCTTTCGAGGATTTGCACGCGTACAGCTGGCTGACGTTGTTGACCATGACCGGGTTCCCGTCGTCCACCCAACCGTCCTCCGCATCGAACCTCGGAAGAAGCCTGACGCACTCCACGTCGTTGTTCGCGCACAGCTCCCTGACGTCGTCGATGCGGTCCGGGTTGTCGAACACTATGCGGTCGGCGTAACCTATGGCGGCTTCGGCGCAACGCACCGTCGACAGATAGAACGTCTTCTCTATGCTGTCCCTCGAACGGTTGGCGCGCGGAAGGTCCACGGACACCTTCGGACGCTTGGTGGAACCCTTGAGCTTCGGGGTCTTCGCCTTGTTCTTGACTATGTCGAGACGCGGGTCGTACGTGCGGTACAGGTCGTAGGTACCGTTGTTGATCTTGAACGGGGTGCGGATGGACTCGAGGTCGCTGACCTTGAAACCTCCAACCTTGGCGTCCCCGGAGAACAGGGAAAGCCCGTCGCGGAGGCCTATCGGCTCGTCGATGGCGGAGACGTCGAGCACGCGGTTGCTCACCTTGACCCTGCCCAACCTGTATCCGCGGTTGTCCGGATAGACGGGCTGCACCGGTGAGACGACGCCCCCGAGGTAACCCTCGCAGGTCCCCCTGTTGAACACGGTCTTCAAAAGGCTGACGGTTTCCTGGAACTCCTCGCCGAAATCCCCCTGCTCGGCGAGATGGTACGCATGCGTGGAGAGGTAGGCGTAAGCGGGGGAGCGCATCCTGCCTTCGATCTTCAGGGAGTCGACGCCTATGTCCCTCAGTTTCTCGATGTAGTCCATGCCGTACAGGTCCGCACAGCTCAGGAGATATCCGGAAGAGGTCTCGGTCGTGTACTTCTTCCTGCAGGGTTGCGCACACGATCCGCGGTTCCCGCTGCGACCGCCGATGAAACTGGACATGAGGCACCCCCCTGACATGCAGTAGCACAGGGCACCCTGGATGAAGACCTCGGTCTCCACCGGGGAATCCGGGACGATCCTGGAGAGCTCCTCGAAGGTCAGCTCCCTCGCCAGTACCGCGCGCTGTATCCCGTTCTCGGCACACCACTTGAGACCCTCGAGGGAATGAACCTGCATCTGGGTGGAGGCGTGCTTGGGGATGTCGTAACGTTGGATGTTGGACAGGAGCCCCAGGTCCTGTATGAGGACGGCGTCGGCGCCGATGTCGTCTAGGAACCCTACCAAGGAGACGGCGTCCGCCATCTCCGAGTTCTTGATCAGGGTGTTGACTGTGACGTAGACCTTCACCCCGTTGTCGTGCGCGTATCCCACCGCACCCTCGAGTTCCGAATCGGAGAAGTTCCCTGCGAAAGCCCTCGCGCCGAAGCTTTTACCGGCTAGATACACTGCATCGGCTCCTCCGGCTATGGCTAGGGAAAGGCTCTCTGGTGTTCCGACAGGCGCTAGTATCTCCACGCTTGTGACTAGCGTTTAAAGATATTTCAATGTACCCAATGAGACGGTTTCCAAGTGCTTTCTAATCCGGTACCCGGGTATCTCCAGACTTCATGCCCGTCGCAAAAACACATGCGATGCTGATCGGACCTGTGAAAAGTCTGGCTTCATTTGATTCCTTGAAATCATTTATTTAAGTTATTCTATTATGTGATTAAAGATTATCTTTATCTAAAAAATCGTCATCCACGATACGATGACCTTCGTCGGTAGAAAACGTACATTGGAGACGTTGCGTTTGCTACAGGACAAGCGCTATACGGTGAAGGTCGTGACGGGGATGAGGGGATGTGGCAAGACCGCCCTCCTCAGGAAGCACTACGAGACCCTGATGGACGGGGGTGCGGACATACAGGACCTCCACTACCTGTGTTTCGAGGAGACCGACGGCAAGAAGATCAAGGGTGCCAAGGCCCTCGACGAATGGATCCGGGACCACGTATCCAAGGAACGCACGACCCACCTGTTCCTGGACGAGATACAACACGTCGAAGGCTGGGAACCGGTCGTCCACCGTCTTGCGGCCAAAGGTTGCTGCGACGTCTACGTGGCATCGTCCTACCTCGCCTCCATCCCGGAAAACGACGACACCGTCAGGTGGACCGAAATCCCCCTGTTCCCGTTCTCCTTCAAGGAGTTCGTCGAATACTACGGGAGGGACGACGTACAGACGGCGTTCAGCGACTACCTGGTGTTCGGCGGCATGCCGACCATGGTGATGACCGACCGGTACGACGTCAACAGCGACTACCTGAAGAGCAGGTTCTACATCGTGCTCATGGAGGACGTCCTGTCCCACCACTTCACGGGAAGCATCTACCGCAGCATGGACCTGATGAGGTACATCTTCGAGAACCTCGGCGTGAACATAAGCGACATCATGGCGTCCAGGAGCCTGGACATCAGCAGCAATACCGTCTCCCGCTACCTCGACGAGCTGTGCGCCTCCGGGCTCCTGGTGCACGGCAGGCGCTACGAGATGCTCGGTTCGCTGAGGCTCGAATCAATAGGGAAATACTACATCGCCGACCACGCCATCCGCAACGTGTTCCTCGATTCCACCGACCTCATCTTCACCAAGGGGCTGCTCGAGAACGTCGTCTACATCGAACTCCTCAGGAGGGGGTATCCCGTCTCCGTAGGCGACTGGAAACTCATGGAGGCCGACTTCACCATATCCACCGGATCGGGGAAGATGTACCTCGAAGTGGCCACCAACCTCTCGATACCGAAGGTCCGCCAGAGGTGCCTGACCAAGCTCAGGGTCAACGTGAGCCCCGTGCCGCGCATGATCCTAGCCCTTAACACCGCGGGCTACAGCTACCTCGGGAAGGTCGAAGTCAAGGATCTGATGGAGTGGCTCCTGGAAGAATGATGTAGACGTCTACTTCACACCAAGCGATATAAAGCAGGCGTCGCGAGAAACGGTCATGAAACAGATCTT
>JAFVET010000094.1 GCA_017475875.1 Candidatus Methanomethylophilaceae archaeon | reverse complement strand
CAGCGCACTTCTACGATCAGGGCCGGGGAGGCCTGTGGCGTGAAGGTCACCAAGATCATCAACGAACCGACCGCCGCCGCAATCTCCTATGGGTACAAGCACTCCGCCGACAAGACCCTCCTGGTCTACGACCTCGGGGGAGGGACCTTCGACGTGACCATCGTCCGCATAACCAAAGGCAACATCGACGTCGTAGGGACGGCTGGAGACCACTACCTCGGAGGGAAGAACTGGGATTCCGCCATCGTCGGGTACATCGCCGAACAGTTCAAGGACGAGTACGACGTCGATCCCAGGGACGACGCTCCTGCCGCCAACGAGCTCATCGTGGCGGCCGAGGGTTACAAGAAGAACCTCTCCGTGGCCGAGAGCGTCCCCATATCCTTCACGTACAACGGTTGCACCCTGAAGACCACCCTCACCCGGGAGGAGTTCGAGGCGATGACTGAGTTCCTCATAGAGGCCACCAGGAAGGTCTGCGTGAACCTCATCGAGGAGCTCGGGATGACCTGGGGTGACATAGACGAGATTCTTCTCTGTGGCGGTTCCACCCGTATGCCCGCGGTTTCACGTTTCCTGCGCGAGATTTCCGGAAAGAACGTCATCGCCCATTCGGATACCGATCTGGCGGTGGCAAAGGGAGCGGCCATCACCGCCGAGCTATACAGCAGCACCGCCACCGGACTCAGGGCCATACAGGTCGCCGACGTCACCGCGCACAGTCTGGGTGCCCTTTCCGTGAGTCAGGACGGTACGAGATTCGTAAACGAGATTATGATCAAGAGGAACTCGAAGGTGCCGGCGACAACCCGCAAGCAGTTCTCCCTCGCACCGGGCAACGTCACCAACTCCGTGGAGGTCTACACCCTGCAGGGGGAGTCCAGGAACCCTCTGGACTGCAACGTCCTCGCGAAGGTGGTCATCACCGGGTTCGAGAACCGCGGAAAGGGAGTGCTCCTCGACATCGAATACAAATACGACGAGAACGGGGTGGTGGACGTCACCGCCTACCAGGACGGGCGCCCCCTCGACGTCACGGCGCAGAAGGTCCCCGACGACATCCGCTGGATGGGCGGCAGCCCGAAGGACGTCCCCCGCAAACAGGCCATCGTCCAGAACATCGCCATCTGCGTCGACCTGTCGCGTTCAATGAACGGTGCGCCCTTCGAGGCGGCCAAGAGCTCCATCAGGGACTTCGTGAGGTCCCTCTCGGCCAAGGACACGAACTTCTCGCTCATAGTTTTCGGAGACAAGGTGAAGGTCGTCCAGGAACTCACTCCTGAACCGCAGAGGATACTCGACGCCATCGAGTTGCTGAAGGTCAACATGGCGGGTCGCGGAACCGATGCCAGCCCCCTCGAGGAGGCGCACAGCATCGTCACCTCCCGTCCTGGAGCGGGGATAATCGTGGTCCTCACCGACGGTGAGTGGGGAAAGAGGGACAAAGCGGTGGCACAGGCCAGGTCCTGCAGGAACGACAACGTCACCATATTCGCGGTGGGCCTCGGCGACGCAGACCGCTCGTTCCTCAGGCAGATCGCGACCGTGGACGACGGCGCCCTCTACACGACCATCGACAGGATGGGGGAGATATTCAGCACCATAGCCACCGCCATATCCATCGGCAGCATGGGCATCAGGGAGTCCCCGGTCGGAGGGAGCGGAGGTCTCGCCTACCGCGACGAGAGCGGCCTGTACGAAAGGGAATGAGGTGACCTCGGATGCTGCCGGACAGAGTCAGTTACTGTTATCTTCTGGGTCTGAACCCATACAAGGAGAAGAACTACTCACTGGACAGTATATTGGCCAAGCTGGAAAAGAAGCGGAAGGACTGGGAGAACGAGAGCAAGAGCAAGAACAACGACCACGAAAAGCGTTTCAAGGCGCAGCGTCTGGTCGAGATGGTCGACGACATCCGCAAGGTGATGTCCGACGACCGCGATCGTCACGCCGAGTTCGAGAACGGGACGAAATACCTGAAGAAGAAGTGTTCCAAGCTGCTCGGGGACTGCATCGTTCTCGAGGACGGGACGAGGATCGCCATACCCTCGTATGTCAACAACTTCGTCAAGAACCTCAAATGGGAAGGCGTGAGCGACGACGACGTCAAGAAGGCGTTGGGTCTCGAGTCCGGCCAGCCCCCGTCCCCAGTCTCGAAGAAGGTCTCGTTGGCGTTCAACGGGCTCCTCAAGGTCGCCTGTTACACGCCGCAGGAGGTACTCAACGTCCTCATCAACAACCCCCTGCTCGGGATCGATTGTTCACCCCTCTCCGATGGAAGCTCCCAGTCCCAGGTGCTGAAGGCGTTCCAGACCTGTTACGCCAGGGTCGACAACATCAACGTGGGAGTGTTCGCGGACCAGGATGCGTACATAACCGCATTGAGGAGCCTGGACACGGTCATCAAGTCGAAGGAGGACTTCGACGAACTGGTCAGATACGGGAAATGCCAGAAGGCGTTGGAGGAGGTCAAGGAGACCCTCAAGACGGAGAGCTACTCCTCCCAGCTGGGAAGGCGCTACATCGACGAACTGCTGGTGACCTACTGTCACGGCGGCATCGATACCGAGATGGCGATCGGCATACTCCAGGAGTTCTGCTTCAAGAGCAGGATCCCGGTCGACTTCTCCCGTTCAGAGAGCCTCCTGAGCCGTTGCCCCGAATGCGGCGCCATGGTTTCCGTGACACCGGACGTCAGATTCTGCCCCTCCTGCGGAAAGAGCTTCAAGCAGGACTGCCCGAGGTGCGGTACGTCGCAGTACTCCACCAACGCGAAGTGCATCAAGTGCGGGTTCGACTTCCAGGACGGCGTCAACCGGATAGGCAAGTACGAGCGGGACTTCAACGACTGCTACGAGCGCGGGGAGATCGCTGGTGCCAAACGCAACCTCGACGGTCTTCGCGAGCTCTATCCCGAATCCAAGTCCATCAGGTTGATGGAGAGGAAGTACGACGAACTGGTCAGTACCGTAGGCGACATCAAGGAACAGTTCAACGCATCCTATCTGAACAAGAGGTACCACAGGTCGATGGAGCTGTGCAACGCCCTGATGGAACAGTACCGGGGCGTGCTCGACACCGACCCCAGCCTCAAGGTCCGCTACAATGAGTGCGTCGAACACAGCAACGCCGCCAAACGCTATTGCGAGCGCGCGAGGATCGCCTCCAGCGGGGAGGAGCGCATGGAGCTCTACCTCTCGGCTTTGGACCAGTGCCCCGATTACCCCGAAGCCGTCGCCCGCATGAACGAGCACCCCCCGCAACCGCCGATGGACGCGCAGGGGATGTTCGTGAAGGACAACGTCTTCAAGATATCGTTCGAGCCGCCATCGGAGACCAAGGGCGTCACGTTCTGCCTGTACCGTTCCAGGAACGGCAACGTGGCCCTGAACGAGGATTCGCGTCCCATCGAGGTCACGCAGCAGAGGTTCTTCGAGGACAGGAACCTGGACCCCGGCGTGGAGTACTACTACGCGATATACTCGCGCAGGTGGAACGTGCTTTCCAGGGAGGCAGCCATCCTCGGCCCGGTGATGATCACGGCCGAGGTCGAGGACATATCGGTCACACCGATCGACGGCGGGTTCAGGCTGCTGTTCAGGAAGCCCCTGGGCGCGGCCAGGGTCAGGATCTGGAGGAGCGAGGAATCCAACAAGGGTCAGAGCATCGAGCTGCACGTGGATTCCGACGTGTACGACGACATCGGCCTGAAGGGGGGAAAGGAATACCACTACCTGTTCCTGGCCGAATACGACATCCGTGGACGTCCGGTCAGGTCCCACGGGAGGGAGTTCGTGGCCAAGTCGGTGGTTCCCCCGAAACCTGTCAACAACCTTCAGATCAAATGGGACGAGAAGGACGGTTCGTTCCTCGCGTCCTGGGGATCGCACCGCGGTGTCGACCTGTACTTCACGGATGAGGACAAACCGCTTCCGGGCAGCACGATGCTCATGGACGACGTCCGTTCGTGGATGAAGAAGAAGTTGGTGCCCGTAGAGACCTACGAGGACGGTATGAGGTTCCGTTTGGACGACGGGACCGTCAACCACATCTTCCCGGTCAAGGACTGCGGCAAGGTGGGTATCGTGGGGAACGGGGTGACGGTGTCCACCCTGAAGCCGTTCCGCGACGTGGAGATGTCCATGTCCGGCAAGGACTGCATCATATCGATGAACTGGCCGTGGGAACCGTACTGCGTCTCCGCGAAGCTGGTGGTCTCCGACGATTCCTACGCCATGCCGGGCGAACCCGCAGGTGTCACATACACCATAAGCAAGGACGAATACGCGACGGACAGGATGATCAGGGTCCCGATGGGGAGGTCCTCCAGGAAGTATCTGAACCTGTTCGCGGTGTACCGTATCAGCGACATGGAGTGGGAATCGCGCGGCATCGCGTTCTGCGCGTATTCGGACGAGTGCCGCAAGGTCCGTTACGACGTCGAGAAGAGCCGTTCAGGCATTTCGATAACGGTCCGTACCGACGCGGACGTCGACCGTCTGCCTCCGGTCATGACCGTGGAGACCGAGGTCGGGATACCTCTGAAGTCCGGGGACGGTAAGATCGGATGGACGTCCGACGGGTCGTTGAAGCTCGACGCCGGCAGAGCCAAGATCGACCTTCCGGCGGGGGCCGTGGGTTCGGTGGAGCACATGAGGCTCTTCTTCCAGGACGACGAGGACTACCATGCGTACAGGTTCGTGCACCCGTTGTACAGGAGGAAGGGATGAGCATGCTCAGGCAGAAGACTGTCAAGGAGGCGGGCGAGTACGTATGTCCGTACTGTTTCAGCACCATCAGCCTCAGTCAGGTCCATTACGAATGTACCACGGTATCCTGTCCGACCGTGTTCGCGGAGCAGGCGGTCAGCACGAGGAACGCCGCCGCGTTGAAGTACGTGTCCAAGGACGGGAAGCACGAGATCGACCCGGAGAGGAGCAGCTTCCTCAACCGCAACCCCCACGGGGATGACGCGATCATAGCGAAGAGGCACATAATCCGCGGAGGGGAGCAGGTCTGCAACGTGTGCAGACGTCCGGTGTATCTGCGCGTCTGCCCGATATGCCACAACCCTGTCCCGAACGGGGCGGAGGAGGAAGGCAACCGCATCATCGTCATACTGGGGCCGAAAGGTGTGGGGAAGAGCCACTTCATGGCTGTGCTGATCAACCAGCTCCAGAACCTCGTCTCCAACGAGTTCAACGGTTCGCTCAGTCCGGCCAACGACGCGACCGCGTTCCGTTACAAGGACAAGTTCTACAACAAACTTTTCGTGGAAAAGTGCAAGCTTCCCGCTACGAAGTCGTTCGGCGTGTCAGACGACTCCAGGGAGCCGCTGATCTACTATCTCCGCCTCTACGGAGACAACCCCCGCACCTACACCCTGGTGTTCTTCGACACCGCGGGAGAGGACCTGGTCACGGCCGACAGGATAAGGGAGCTCAACATCCACTCGTTCATAGCGAAGTCGGCGGGGATCATCTACCTCATCGATCCGTTGCAGACCCCGTACGTCAACTCGAGGATCAACATAGACAAGAAACCCAATGTAGGTCCCGACGTCACGGACGTGTTGAACAACATAGCCAACGTTATCCGTACAAACAACAGGATCCGTGGCAGGGAGAAGATCGGCATACCCCTGGCCGTCGCCCTCACCAAGTCCGACGTGCTGTTCAAGTCCCCGGAGACCGAGGAGGAGGACAAGGTCCTGTTCGGCCTGAACTCCTCGCTCAGGATCCCGAGGGAGTACGGGAAGTTCGACATGGAGAACTTCGACCAGATATCCGTCGAGCTCGAGGAGTACCTCAGAAGGATCCTCGGACAGGGGTTCCTGAACATCGTCGACGGATTCGCCAAACACAGTTACTTCGCAGTGTCGTCGCTCGGGTGCAACCCGACAGGCGACAAACTGCCCAGAGGGGTGTCGCCGATGAGGGTGGAGGACCCCCTGCTGTGGCTGCTCAACCAGGAGGACAAGAGATGAACAAGGAGGACAGCGATCTGGTGAAGTTCCTCAGATACGGCAGAAGGATCTCTCCCGCACCACAGGCCGACGTCCGGGAGGACGACGACGCGGATGTACCGGAGGAGGATTTCCAGGAACCGGACGAAACATATCCCGAAGGGGTCTCCAACGAGGAGGTCCTGGAACGCATCGGCTCGATGGAGGGTGAGCTCTCGCAGATCAGGGAACTGATCGAGGGGCTCGCGGCGAAGGTGTCCGAACCTCCGGACATGTCCAAGTACGTGACCTCCAAGGAGCAGATGAAGACGATCATCTCCACACTCGACAAACGCGATTCCGAGACCATCGACAAGCGGTTCGTCCGTGCGATGGAACAGATCGCGGTGATGCGCGAGGACTTCTCGAAACTGTGCGCCCAGATGCGCGAAAAGGTGGACTCCATGCCGGCCTCGCAGGTATTCTCGTCGTTCGAGACTTACTGCGTGGACATGGAGAACATCCTCAGCGACGCGGGCGTGACGATCGGGTCTTTCCCGATCCAGAAGGTGGATTCCACCCATCACAGGATCGTGGACGTCGTCCCCACGGGCGACGAGGAGAAGAACGGCTTGGTGGCCGCCAGTCACTCCGACGGCTACAAGCTCGGCAAGCGTGTCCTCCTCAAAGAGAGGGTCTCCGTCTACAAGTACGTGGAGGGGGCCCCGTCCGAGAAGGCCGCCGAGGAAACCGATTCCGAAACGACTTCAGAAACCGATTCCGAAACGACTTGCGAAACCAGTTCCGAAACAGTCTCGAGCGCATCAGGGGAGGCCCAAGACGAGGCCGTCCATGTGGCGAAGGAGGAAAAAGAATGAGCGATTATTGCATCGGTATAGACCTGGGTACGACCTATTCGTGCCTTGCGTACATCGACGAGGATGGGGATCCCGTAGTTGAGAAGAACTTCGAACAGGAGGACACTACGCCATCGGTCATCCTTTTCAACGAAAACGGCGAGATCATCGTCGGATCACCTGCCAAGGACACGGCCATAATGTATCCCCCCGAGAGGACGATCACCGCCATCAAGAGACAGGTCGGTACGGACTACTCGGTCCAGATCGACGGAGAGGAGTACAACCCGACCCAGCTGTCCGCCGTCATCCTCAAGAAGTTGATCAACGACTTCAACGAGAACCACGGTTGCGACGTGAAGAGGGCCGTCATCACCTGTCCCGCGTACTTCGGACAGAACGAGAGGGAGATCACCAAGAGCGCGGGCATCATCGCCGGACTCGAGGACGTCACCATCATCAACGAACCCACCGCGGCCGCCATATCCTTCGGATTCGGCCAGTCCCAGGACAAGAAGAGGGTCCTCGTGTACGACCTCGGAGGAGGTACGTTCGATGTGACCATCCTCGAGATCGACAACGGCAGCTTCACCGCCGTCGCAACCGACGGTGAGAGGTACCTCGGCGGTGTCAACTGGGACCAGGAGATATCCGCCCTGATCAAGGAGAAGGCGTCCGAAGAGAGCGGAATAGACCTCAGCGTCATCAACGACGACGCGGAGATAGCGCAGGTCCTCATCAACGACTCCGAGACCATCAAGAAGAGGCTGTCCACCTCCGAGTCCACCAAGGGGACCCTGACCGTCGAGGGACAGAGGGTCGTCTTCACCATCACCAGGGACGAGTTCGAGGCCGTTACCGCCAGTCTCGTCCAGAAGACCGTCGACAAGATCGCCGCCGTCCTCGCTTCCAAGGATTTCACGATCGCCGACATCGACGAGATCGTGCTCGTCGGAGGATCCTCCAGGATGCCCCAGGTCAAGAACGCCATCGCCGCACAGTATCCCGATGCCGTCATCAAGGTGTTCGATCCCGACCAGTCCATCGCGAAGGGTGCCGCCATCTACTGCGCCGCCATGTTGGCGAAGAGTGCGGCCGATTCCGGAGAACCCGTACCCGAGGGTGCGACCCCCGTTCCGGCTCTCTCCGTGCACAACGTCCTGAGCAAGTCCTTCGGTGTGAAGGCCATCTACGAGGACGGAACCGAGATGATCTCCAACATCATCTACAGGAACGAGGTGCTGCCTCTCGAAGCCGAGAAGACCTACTATCCCGTCGAGGATGGTCAGGCCACCATCAAGGTGGAGATCTACGAGGACCAGGCGGAGAAGAACGACAGTGGCCGCAAGACCGACCTGCTCGAGGCCACACCCGTCGGAGAGTTCGTCATGGAACTCCCCGAGGACGTCACCACCAACACCAGGATCAACGTCAAGTTCACCGCCACCGACGAGGGTATACTCATCGCCTACGTCGTGTGCAAGGATCAGCACCGCGAGTACCAGATCGAGAATAACTTCAAGATGTCGGCCGACCAGATCGCCAAGTCCCAGGGACTCATGGAGAAGGTCACCAACTCCTGAGTGCAAACAGCGGGGCCAGTCCCCGCATTTTTCTGTTATTATCAGATTCGGTCGTCGGAGACGATGACTATCGTCCCTTTGAAGTATTTGACCGCGCTGTCCGAGACGCTTCCCATGACCTTCCTGTCGATGGTGGACCTGTCCGAGCGGCCGAGGATGAGCGTCCCGCACTTGTAACTGTCCGCGATCTCCAACACCTTGTCCGACGGTTTTCCCACTTCGATTATCGTATGGGCGTCTATCCCCTCGGAGGAGGCCTTCTGTTGCGCCGCCTCCATGTATTCGCGGACGCTTTCGTCCGGGTCGTCCGGATCCATCTGCTCCCTGGACACCACGGTGAGTATGTACAGGGGTTCGTCGAAGTTGTTCGCGTACTTCACGGAATAATCGAGCGCGGTCTCGGAACTGGGCTTCCCGTCATAGGCCAGCAGTATGGACATACGACAAGCTTTCTGCTTGTCAATATATAATGGTATCGTAGGTTGGGCACATGGGTCGGACCTACAGATAAAGGAAGGTCGACGTTTTCAGTCATCGTGTCCGATTGACGGCGTTCCGACTCCGACTGGAGGCCATGGTATGTCCAGACGGCCTGTTATCTAGAAACAATTAAGTAGAACCTCCAACAGACCCATCTTT
>JAFVET010000093.1 GCA_017475875.1 Candidatus Methanomethylophilaceae archaeon | reverse complement strand
GCCGTCCTGACACCGCAGGATTGGACGTTCGTCTTCGCACCCATCCTCGTAGGCGTCCTGTTCCTCGTGGCCGTGGCGTACGTCACCAACAAGGCCTGTGACAAGGTGGCCGACAAGGGGAAGGTCAACGGCTGAAGAACCTGGTCGCGTCCCCGACAGGGTCGGTGCTGAGCTCCGCGCCGAGGGATTAGCGGTATTTCGAGGTACGGTTGTCCAGTACGATCGCCATGCCGCGGTCCGTCTCAGTGCGTATGAGGCGGCCTATGGCCTGTTTCATCTTCCTCAGTGCAGGTACCTCGCTGGTATACAGCCAACCCCTCCCAGGTCCGAAACGTCCGTCGTACATGTCGGACATTGCCTTCAGTTCCATGGTGGGTGGAGGATACGGGATCCCAACGATTATCGCGAAGCAGAGTTCGTCACCGGGGAAGTCTATCCCTTCCGCGATGGAACCGCCCATCACCGAGAAGAACACGCCGTTGCGACCCTGTCTGAACTTCCTGAGGTTCTCCATGGTCTGCCTGTTGTTGCGGGATTCCTCCCAGTACATGTTCTTGTGTATCCTTCCCGTGATCTGCGGCTTCATCGCCCTCATGTTCGCGTAGGAGGTGAAGAACACCAGGGTGTTGCGGTCGACCGCGTTGCAGATGTCGACGATGTACTTCTCGATACGGGTCTGCATCGACGGGTCCGCCTTCATGTCCTTCTGCCTGGTGGTCACGTCGTCGACGTAGATCACCGAACGGTTCTCCGGCGGGAACGGAGACGGGTAGGTGCGGAACCTCGGATTGCCCGGAAGTCCCATGACGCGCGCGTACTGGTCCAACGGCTGCAACGTTCCCGACATGTGGATCGCGCACGGGACGCGGTGCAGGAACGCCGAGATGTCAGAGGGGTCTTTGCAGTTGGCGTGAAGGTACTCCCCATCCTCGTTCGTCTTCACCGAGTAGACGAAGCGGCCCGGATCGACGGTACACCATTTGGTCAGAAGCTCGCCGAACGTCTGGAGTTCGGATACGCGCCCTTCCCCGTGCTCCACCAGGGCCTCGGTGCGTTCGGTACCGGTCAGGACTATGTCCTTCAATATGGAATCCAAAGCCCCGCTGCCCAAGCTGAACGCGGTTTTAATACCGGAGGTCACGACGGAACCCTCGATTATGGCCTCCTTCTGAGCGAGACCGAGCTTCTCGTTGGCGATCCCCTTCACGATCCTCCTGAACTGCGATATGAAGGTCGACATGGACACCCCCTCCCACGCCATCGGGTCCCCGATTGATTTGGCCTCGTCGATGGCGTTCAGCACGAGTTTGTCGGATATGCTGAAACTCTCCTGGTCGCGTGCCGCGTCCACGATGTTGTGTGCCTCGTCGACGACAAGGACCATCTTGTCCGGTTGTTCGGCTATCTCCAACTTGGCGAGGAAGCTGTCACGTATAGAGGGCGACAGGATGTGTATGTACGGTGCGACGACGACCTCCGCGTCCTTCATCAGCGACTTCTTGGCCTCGTAGGGGCACACGTTGATCTGTTCGCAGAAGCGGTCGAACTCGTCCGAGGTCGGATAGGAATCGCGGCAGAAACGCTCTATGACCGGGAGCATGGATTCCACTTTCGAATAATAGATACAGCTTCCGGGACGGTTCTTCTGGGTCCTGTCCTTGGCGTCATCGCACATCAGCGACAGGATGTTGGGTGTGATGTCTGCGAAATCAGGACGTTTGCGGAACAGCGGACAGGACTTCCCCCTGCCGGTGATGGCTATACCCGAAACGGGACGGATCTTCGATATCGCCTTCAGTTCCCGCATGACCTGGTCGCTCTGCGAGATGGTCCTGGTGAGGTAGACTATCTTCTTCTGATGGGGGATGGCGTGCTGCAACGCACCGGCCAGGGAGACGATGGTCTTTCCGGTACCGGTGCCAGATTCCATGACGATGTGTCTGTTCTCCCCTAGTGCGAGGACGATGTCCTGGATGATGTCCTTCTGACAACCGCGGGGCTCGTACGGGAGGTACGGCGTCTCAGGATCGGAATCATCGACGATCTTCGGTGCCGACAGACCTTGTCTGCGCGCCCACGCCGAACCGTCGGACAGGATGTCCGGACCGCCTCCGCCCACGGGTCTTCCGCAGACGCGACAGACCGTGCTTCCCGGGGGTGTCAGACTGCGACAGTGTTCACAGAACCTTCCTTGCATCTGCCAAGGCTATACATGCCCACTATAACAAACTGAGCGTGGAATAGACGTTTACTCCTGCGAGTGCAGCTCGATGTACTCGCGGGCCCCGTCGATGCTTATGCCCATCGCGGACATGAGGTGTTTCTCCGCACCCTTGAAGTCGCCACGCTTCATGAGGACCTCGGCCATCTCCTGATGGATCCTGACAATCTCGTCCTTCATGTCCATGATGCCCGTGTCCCGCAGTTCCTCGGCGAACTTGACCGCGACCTCCGCGTCTCTGAGGTACCCGTCGAAGTCGTCCAACGCGATGCGACAGTCCGCCCTGTTGACCAACGAGAACATGATCTCGTCGTATCCGTCGACCGAGCTTCTCTCCATGAGTTCCGTGCCAATGCCGACTGCCTCGTCGAACATCGCCAGGGCGGAGGCGGCGTCCCCTCCGTCGAGCAGCGCCTCCCCTCCGAGGTTGAGGAGCCGCATGCGGTGGTTCAGGGACCAGCGGTCACCCTTTCCCCCGATCACCTCCAGCCCTTTGCGGACGTAGTCGACAGCGAGGTCGTGGTGGGTGAAATCGTTAAGGAACTCGGCCGCAACGATGCATTCCATGACGTAGGAGTGAAGGTCGAAATGACGGGAACGGTCGTCGGAATTCGCGATGTGGGTGAAAG
>JAFVET010000092.1 GCA_017475875.1 Candidatus Methanomethylophilaceae archaeon | reverse complement strand
ATACCGAGCGCTATGAGATCAAATCCATCTCTGGAAATTCGTACTCGGTCGATTACACTGACGATAATGGGCCAACAACAAAGACGATGAGCAAAAGTAAATTCCTTGAAAAAGTCCGTTTAACGCCAGAGCAGATTGAGGATTTATGGTTAGATGATGAAGGTATTGAATATGTCGATACTGCATGGGGACAGGTGAAATGCACCAAATACACTGGAATAATGCAAGACTTTTACATTGGATCCAATGATGTCCTATACAAGTACGTTACATCATCCAAAACAAAAACCCTCTCCGCCACGTCTTTGCTTTGAAACAGAGCAGTCGTCCGATGTAGGACGACTGCTCTACTCATTCCATCCCTCTTCATTAACACATCATCTTGTAAGCGCATCGTTGCCATGTCTAGCGATAAAATATGTATTATGTAATGCATAAAGTTAAATCGATACTCGCTCTCCGATTGCCCATGCAGAGAAATGTGATTATTGCAATAATTGCCATTGCTATCGTTGCTGTTGCTGGCATTGCTGCATTTATGCTGTTAAAATCCGAGGACTCCTCCCCCGGCATTAGAACAGATCTGAAAGTCGGAGATTACATCGAATACGAAAACAAAAACAATATCACATCAACGACCTACACTGAACGTTACGAAATAAAATCCATCTTCGGAGACTCGTACACCGTTTCCCACAAAGATAGATCCTCAACCAAGACAGAGACTATGGGCAAAGATGATTTCCTGGGCAACATTCTTTGGACATCCAGCGATGCGTCGGACTACGGTGCAAAAAAGAGCGGGACCGAAACCATCGACACCCCCTGGGGACAGGTCAAGTGCACCAAATACACAGTTTCGGTATTAGGCATTGACATGACGGTTTACGTCGGATCGAACGGTGTCGTCTATAAGGAAGGCGGTGCCTTCACAATGACGTTAACAGATACGTCCCTTCTTTGAACTAAAGCATTCGCCCCAATGGGGCGAATGCTCACACCTTTCCAATAAAACATGGTTCTCAATAGTCGCCTCGGTGGACAAATTCCGACAAAGGACATTTTGGATGCCAAAACCAACTTCAAACAACCAACAGTAATATACTGTCAAAAGAATGCCCGACCGATGAAAAGCAAAACGCAGATCATCATCGCCTCGCTGGTAACGGCCGGCCTGATGGCCCTGATGGTGGTCCTTGTCTACCTTTACTCAAAAGAACCCGACAACGGTGCATACATGATGGGCATGGGGATGCTCAGCATGGGAATGATGGCATTCCTGATGATTTTCGCCCTGGTCTACACGAAACCCGACCAGGACCCGTCGGCCAGATACAAGGAGATGTACCAGGGCATCTGCTCGAGATGCGACGTCCCCTTCGGAGAGGACGGCAGATGCCCCAAGTGCGGAAGGGAGAGGCCGAGGAAGGAGTGAATCCTTCCAGGACCTCATTCCAGGATGACGGAGCCCGCCACGCGCAGCTTTCCGCCTTCCAGATACATTATCGTCGCTTTGTCGCCCGGCCTATGGATGATATCCGAATCCAGGTCGAACCTCACCTTCGCGGAACGGAAATCGTCGCCGTTGTCGACCGAAGCGACACGGCAAGGCACCATCTGCATCCAGTGACCGATGTGCAGGACCATGCCCTCCTTGATCGGGGAGCCCCAGTACCTGACCAGCGAAACCTTACCTTCGATCGTCCGGGTCATCTTGACGTCCGGATCCGTGGTAACGACGAACCCGCGGTCGAGCTCGTCTGATTCCACTCCTCTGAGCGCCAAACCGACGTGATCGCCCTTGACTCCGAAATCCGAATCAAGGTCGTGCTTCTGGATGGATTTTAGCACGACCTCCTTCCCGGTGGGAAGGACCCTCATCTTGTCGTGCTTCCTGAACCATCCGTCGATCACGGAGCCGAGCACGACCGTCCCCACTCCCTTGACGTTGAAGTGGCTGTCCACCGGGCAGGACCCGCATGTCCCCTCGCCGGGTTCCTTGGACTCCGCCTTCGCCAACGCGATGAGTTCCTCGCGCAACTTGACGGGATCGTCCTCGCGGACTTCGTAACCCTCCAGGCAGGTCCCTGCAAGCAGAGGGGCGACCTGCTCCATCTGGATGTAGTTCTGGAGTATGACCCATCCGCGGCCGATGCCCAGGGAATCCGCCATGACTATGGACTCCCCCAAAGCGGCGTCGATCTTGTCGATCACCAGTATCCCGAACTCGGACATCGCCACCGCGTAGAACAGCGACGACAGCTTCTCGGGATGCTTCGCCGGCTCGATCAGCGTGAACGAATCGGTCCCCGCCTTGTGGTCGTAGAACGTCACGTCCGTGACGGTCCCCTTCTTACCGATCTTGGCCGCGTAGCCCTTGGCACCGAGCACGCAGACGTTCAGGTTGCCCATGTTCAGATCTCCGAACTGTTGAGGGTGGCGATGCCTTCGCGCTCGAGGATGGCGATGGCCTTGTCGAGGTCGTTGACCCTGATGAAGAATGCCGACGCCTTCCTTCCGGTGTAGGCGTAGCCGTACTCGATGTTGACGCCCTCCTTCCCGAAGGCGTCGGACGCCTCCACTAGGGAGCCGGGGGCGTCGTCGATCTTGATCCCCAACACATCCGTCTTCCTGACGATGATGCCCTTGGAGCGGAGCTTCTCGTAGGACTCCTCTGGGTCGTCCACGATGGCCCTCAGGATGCCGAACTCCTGGGATTCGGCGAGGTTGAACGCCTTCATGTTGATTCCCGTCTCGCGGAGAACCTTGGACACCTGGGCGAGGCGCCCGGGATCGTTGTTCACGAAGATCGAAAGCTGAGTTATGACTCTGTCCCTGTCCATTCAAATCACCCTGTTGTCGATTACCCTCTTTGCCTTTCCCTCGAACCTCGGCAGCGCACCAGGGGCCTTGAGCTCCACGGCGACCGCGATGTTGAGGTACTTCTTGAGCTGGGATTCGATGTGTGCGCGGAGGCGGTTCATCTCGTCGACCTTGTCGCTGAACGCCTCCTCCTTGATCTCCACCTGTATTGTCATGCTGTCCAGCGCGCCCTCGCGGCTGACGTAGATCATGTACTGGTCCCCGACCTGGGGGATCTGCATGAGCGTATACTCGATCTGCGACGGGAACACGTTTATCCCACGGACGATGAGCATGTCGTCCGTCCTGCCGGTGATGCGGCTGATCCTCGGGGATGTCCTGCCACAGGCGCACTCGTCATCGATGAGGGTGGTGACGTCCTTGATCCTGTAACGGATCATCGGCATGGCCTCCTTCTTCAGCATGGTGACGACCATCTCGCCCTTCTGGCCGGGCTCGAGGGGCTCCTGTGTGTCCGGGTCGAGTATCTCGACGTACATTATGTCCCCTGCGATGTGTATGCCGTTGCGCTCCTCACACTCGGTGAACATCGGTCCGGCCTGTTCGGATGTACCATAAATGTCGTAGGCCCTGACGCCCATAGACTCCTCGATGTGCTGGCGCATGCTCTCCGACCAGGGCTCCGCCCCGAGGACGGCCTTCTTCAGGAGGGTGTCCTTCCTGATGTCGACGCCCATCTTCTTGGCGACGTCACCGAGGTGGATGAGGTATGACGGAGTGCAGGCGATGGCCGTGACGCCCAGGTCCTGGATCAGCTCGATCTGGCGCTCGCTGTTGCCGGTCCCCATCGGGAGGACGGTGGCTCCGACCTTCTCGGCGCCGTAGTGCAGTCCGAGGCCACCGGTGAACAGGCCGTATCCGTAGGATATGGCCATGGTGTCCTCGGAACCGACGCCGATGGACGTCAAAGACCTGGCAAGGGCCTCGGTCCAATAGTCGAGGTCGTTCTGGGTGTATCCGACCAGGGTGGGCTTGCCGGTGGTACCCGACGAGACGTGGTACCTCTTGATCTCCCTGTTTGGGTATGTGAACATGTGGGTGGGGTAGTTGTCCCTGAGATCCTGTTTGAACATGAACGGCAGCTTCGTGATGTCGGAAAGGCCGTTGATGTCGTCCGGGTGGACGTTCTGGGCCTTCATCCTGTCATGGTAGAACCTGTTGAACGAGTAGAGGTTGTTCACAAGCTGCTTCAGTTCGCGGTACTGGAGGGCTTTGAGCTCCTCCTTCGGCATACATTCGATTTTCGGGTTCCAGTACAAGGCCACCACGGCCGTATCTCATATCCATCCTTAAAATAACTGTCGCCCATTCCCTTCGCATCGGAGCGGGATGTGGACGATGGCCGGACAGAAGGATGCATGGGATGGGTTCTACGTCCGCAACGGACGCGCCTGGGGCGGGAACACGCCTCTTCCCGAATGTGTCTCAGGCGACGTCCTCGACCTCGGATGCGGCAACGGGAAGACGGTCTCGAGCCTTCTGGGCCGCGGTTGCAAGGTCACTGGGGTGGATTTCTCGGGTGTAGCGATAGAGATGTGCCGGGAGAGGTTCCCAGACTGCGCGTTCGTGTGCTGCGACGCGAGGTCCCTCCCGTTTGCCGATTCGTCATTCGACTGGGTCACCGCCGTGCACGTCCTGGAGAACCTGGACGGGGACCAGCTGTCTGAGACGGCGAAGGAGATCGGACGCGTCCTCAGACCTGGGGGCAGTGTGTTCATCCGCATGTTCACCGCGAACGACTTCCGTTCATCCAAAAGGGAGTCACAACAGATCTGTTACACTTTCCACGACGGACCTTCCATCGAGAACGCATTCGATGGTTTCCTGGTGGTATCGCATTTGGTCGATGAGAAAACGACGCGCTTCGGCGCACTCAGGTCGGTGCGCGAGATCATCCTGAGGAAGTCGACATGAAGGCCATCGTAGCTGTTACGAGTTCTTGGGGCATCGGTTTCGAAGGGGATCTCGCTTTCAGGATCCCCGACGACATGCGCAGGTTCCGTGAGACCACGTGGGGGCATGCGGTCATCATGGGCAGGAGGACCTACGAGTCCCTGGGCGGGCGTCCGCTTCCCGGGAGAAGGTGCATCGTGGTGTCGAGTAGGGATGTCCCTGGTGCCGAGACATATCGCGATCCTTACGCGGCGGCCTCGGCCGCCGGGGACGACTCGTTCGTAATCGGTGGGGAATCTGTCTACCGGGAACTCCTGGCTTTCTGCGACGAGACCTACGTCACCTTCGCATGCCGTACGGACGGGTCGGATATTCCCGCAGACCGTTTCTTCCCGGACCTCGACGATGACGGGGGATGGCACCTCCGGTCGCTCGAGGGGCCCTACCTCTACGGTCACCTGCGCTACGAATACCGCGTGTACAGGAACAGGGATGCCAAGCCCGTCGCCGTGTCTCCGAATAGTCGGTGATCCGCGCCGTAGACCTCCCCGCGAGGTCGACGACCCGATCGCGTGGCATAACCGCGCTCCACAGTGTCTCGGATGTGGGATCGTATATCTTCCTCGAGCGTGCGGTCGGATCCATGCGGTTCGCGTAGCAGTAGAGGCAACCGTGGGCGCAGGTGTCGTACTCCCCGATGTCGATGCTGTGCACGCAGGTACAGCCTTCCCTGAGGACCGTCTGGTCGCCCCTGTCGTAGGGGATGTCCAGCGATTTCAGCAGACCGCTGTCGAAGCATCCCCGGGTACCTATCCCCGGATACGGCGGCTTGTTCCCGGCGCAGCACATGTCCACCCTGATGCCGTACTCCCCCGCGGTCCGGACCGCCATGTCCATGAACGCCTCCCTGTCCTCGCGGCAGACGGTCGACAGCACCCCCTGCGAGAACAGGGGGCTTATCTTCGCATAGACGTCGACGAAGCTGAACACACACCTGTCCGTCCACCGGGAGGCCTCCCTGCAGAGCATGTCGAACTTCCTCGCGTGGTATCTCAGATCCAAGCGGTCGTTGATTATGACGGGGTCGTACCTCCAGGACATCCTGTCCCTGCCGATGCGTTCCGATATCTCCACGCACGCGTCGTTTATGTCGGCCTTGTTGCCGACCCCCGGTTCCAGATCCTTTCCGTAAGGGTTCAGGGTAACCTGGAACAGGTACATGTGCCCCATCGAGCCTAACTCCTTCAGGTGTGGGACCATCGGCCTCGGGTCCTTGGATATGAACAGTATACAGTCCACATCCTCGCGCCTCAGGCTGACCCTGTACACCGTCGAACGGTGGACCGGGTTGCGGACCAGCGCGTACCCCGCGCGCAGACGATTCATCATCCACTCCGAATGGAAGGCGGGGATGTCGGTGCGGCGGCTGGCGCAGATGAGCATGCTCCGGCATGACCGATACGCGATAAATCACCTTGGGAGCGGGAGCACCTCCCTTTTCAGACCTCCAGCATACACATGTCTGGACAGGACGACGAAAAAACGTATAACCTGCGAGATGCTGGCCAGTATCATGGACGATGAGCGCATATTCACGGCGATGACCCTGATCGGCCAGATGAGCGTCTGCGAGGACGGTGCGGGCAACATCACCGCTGTGATACTTCCCAACGGGAACCTCCCCCAGATGGACATCGAGGAGACCGAGGTCATCGGCGAGGCGTTCCGTCAGATCGACGAGTACCTCTCCGGACGGAGGCGGAAATTCGACCTCCCGATAGACTACGGTACCGAAGGCTTCGCACGCAAGGTGCTCGAAGCGATAGAGAGGATACCCTACGGCGAGACCCGCACCTACAAGGAGATCGCCGAGGAGGTGGGCTCCCCCGGCGCGTACCGCACCGTCGGGACCATATGCGGCAGGAACCCGCTGCCGCTCATCATCCCGTGCCACCGCGTCGTCCCGTCATCGGGGGGAGTGGGCAACTACGCGGGCGGTACCGCGTTGAAGAAGAGGCTGCTGAGCCTGGAACGCGATTTCGATGGTCCCCTACCGCCGGATTCTGGAATCTCTCGCCGACGAGGGATACCGCGAGTTCACCTCGTCCCTGATTCCCGGGAAGGAGGGGATCCTCGGGGTCCGCGTACCGGACATCCACCGTCTCGCCAAGACGATTATCGATGAGGACTGGCGGTCGTTCCTCGACGAGGCCCCTTCATGCTTCGAGGAGGAGATGCTCGAAGCCGAGGTGATCGCGTCCGCACCCATGGACGTGGACGAGAGGATCCGCTACACGGAGGAATTCATCGGAACGATGGACAACTGGTCGGTCTGCGACCTTTTCTGCTCCCGCTGGAGTTTCGACGTGACGGAGTCGGATCAGGTTTGGACATATTTCAGAGGGCTGATGGGGAGCGGAATGGAATACCCCATGAGGGCCTCGATGGTCCTGAGGTCCATGAGGTTCAGGGACGCGGACCACATACGCGACATCGTCGGAGACGCGCGTTCCTTCGACCACGCCGGATACTACTACCGCATGGGTTGCGCCTGGTCCCTGTGCGAATGCTTCGTGTACGACCGGGAAGACGTCCTGAACCTTTTGGAACAAGGCGGGCTTCCGATATGGACCCACAACAAGACCATCCAGAAGATCGTGGAATCGCGTCGCACGTCGAAGGAGGACCGCGAACTTGTCAGGAGCCTCCGCAGGAAACGAAGTTCCGGTTGATCTGTTGCCGACCGACAAAACCGATCCTTTGCCGTACAATAGGATATATGTGATACGGACGATGTCGAAGATCGTGGATTGTCGATTTTCCGTCGTGATAGTACTGAGATTCGATATCCGATGGATCGATCCTGTAGCTTGGATGTGTGGTGATTTGCGTATGGATGATGGGTCGGCACACGACTATCTGGAACGTGGCGAGAGGAATACGAACCTTGCCAAGAACCACTACGAGTCGATCAGAAAATCTTTCGATTCCGATAAAGCCCGCAGTATGTGGGAAAAGAAGCTGCCGATCGATTCCATTCACGACCTTTTTCCCCTATTGACAAGCGGCGGTTCGTTCTTCAGACCGATTCTGAAGGAAGCGTTTACGAAAAACGACCCCAGTGGCACCCGTACGATCGATTCGTTGAACGATCTCTTGAACGGCTGCGGAATGAAGATAACCGGTCTCCGTCGGTACAGGGGGCCACTGCAGGTTCAAAACCTCGTCGGTTCCGATAATACCGATATGCTCATCGAGATGGATCTTCAGGATGAGCGTACATCGGAAATCAGAACCATCATCGGCAGCAAGGCATATTCCCATAGGGTGGAAAGGAAAGGTGTCCTTTCGTGGCATTATAGAAAAACTAGTGAGAACATCGGATTCAGCGCCGATCCCAGGACCGTCCTGATGTTTCTCTTCATGATGAAAGAGGTCAGAACTCGGTTGGGTTTGATCTCGGTGATGCCGGAAAACGGAAGGGTGGGAGATGCGCTTTACAGCAATGCTCTGAACTTTTTATCCAGACTGAGATCGATCGGCGTCGAAGAAGATTTCATAACCACCACGATTCCGGATTTGAACATAGATTGGAACAAGATCCTATTCAAGAGGATACTGATCGATTCAAAAGCGAAAGGAAATCCCAACGCCGTCGTCTCTAGAAAGATGTTCGAAGCGATAGGGATAGAAGTTAAAGAAATCGAAGTACGCGATGGGGAATATCGGGACTGTGCATCAGGTGAACGGTACGAACCGTATTCCAGTTTTCTGATAGGTGAGGAATATCCCGTATTGCTGAGATCGGTTGAGGATTATCCGGCGGCGGGTCTGCTACCCTATTTCCTTGGTTTGTCAGAATTGCGTTCACTACACGATTATAGCGGAAAGATGCCGTTCATATGTGAATTCTCATTTCCGATCAACATTATCCAGGAGATTGTCAGACCTTTCGTTTTCATCTACAAGGAAAAACACGAGCAAGTGCTTGAAATAAGGGATCTCAACCAAAGTGACAAGGAATATGCCAGATCGTTCCAGACCAAGAAAGATATCCCGGAAAAGGTATTGAAAGCAATGTCTGAAAGCATATTGAACGAAGTGTTCGGCTATATCGAGTACTATGTTGACTGCGATCTGACCAAGATCCATGGCATGGAGCAGGAGGTGATCGGATTCATCACCGCATTTTTACCGAACCTGGATGCGTCGGAATACTGTCTCAGATTTCGTGCTCTGGGAAACCACCATGCTTCCGGTCTATACTATCCAACATACAATTGCATGTGTGTGGATTACCGTGACGTCACATCGTTCGTCCATGAGCTCGGACACCTTATCGATTACAAATATGGAAACTTGAGCTGGGATCTCCGTTTCACAAGGATAAGGGATCTTTACACCAAAGCCTTAATGAGGAGAGGTGGTAGGGATGCGTTCAATAATTCGAGTAAATACAACTTGGAGTACTATCTGAAACCTACGGAGATCTTCGCACGTTCGATGGAAATCTATTTCTTTGAGATCAAAGGAATAAGGAGCGCTCTTCTGCCTGAGAGGTTGGAGGGTGTACAATATCCCATCTGGGATTCTGTGTTCATGGATGAGGTGCGGTCCTATTTCACCAACTTTTTCGACACTGTGCAAAATGATCGAGTCGGATTTGGCGGTTAAAACCTCCGATGAACCAACCTTTTAGTTTTTGCACCAATTTAAAGCAGGCATGCGAAGCAAACGTCTACTCTGCGTCGCACCCGCGCTCGACCGTCCCGATGACAGACGGCACCACCCCGGGGATCTTCGTACACGGTTACCCAACTCCCGTGGAAAGATCCGATGTGCGAATCGATACGGATCGCATATCAGAGTAGGTCGTCACATCCATCGCGACTTTATAGGCTTCCACCGATTCACAGACGATACCGATGCTGACCTGGAGAGAGATACAGGAAGCGGAATGCACGGACGACGGCCGCCCGTTCGGGAGAATGTGCTCCGGGATCTGGGTGAGAAGACAGGGCAGAGCCCTGATCCTCGATATCCCCGACGACGGGTTCAAGGTGTTGTCCTCCGGTTTCACGAACGGTGGCCTGATGGACTCCCCGGAACATGTGGTGAACATCTCCGGGATGGGCGGGAAGGCTGAGAACAGCTGCATGGTCGGAGGCATCGACGAATACGACGAGTGCACCCTCTCCTATGTGGCCAGACTCGGCCTGAACCCAGGGAAGACGGTCTGCATGGGTACCGCCGCCAACATGGACAACGCCGTGGTGACCACGATGACGTCTGTGGACGGAATCGATGTGTCGACGGCGATAACCGGCGGCATCAGGCACAACGGGGGTCGTTCCGGAGACCCCGCGTCGTTCGACGAGGCCAAGGCCCGTTACCGCGAGAAACCGGGAACGATCATCATCCTGATGTCCATAGACGCCGAACTCTCCGAGGCGGCGATGCTGGAAGCCATGCTAATCGCCACTGGAGCCAAGAGCTGCGTCATACAGGAACTGCAGGCCAGAAGCCTGTACAGCAAGGAAGTCGCGACCGGTTCGGGGACGGACCAGGTCGCGGTCATATGCAGGAAACACGGCCAGACACCGATATGCAGGCTCGACCGCGGTTCCGGCTTGGCCGCATGCATTGCGAGATGCGTCAAGGAATGCCTCCGGGAGGCCCTCGACAGACAATCCGGCATGAATACAGCGCTTCAGAGCGACCCCGCTGAGCTGATGAAACGTTTCGGAATCACCGAGGACTCCATGCATGGTGAGATCCACTACTCGGCCACGATGGGGGAGATAGAGTCCGCGAAGGAGACGGCGCACAGGGACCGGTACCTCGCTGCCATGACTCTCGCCGTAATGGAGATAGAGGACGGCATCAGGAAAGGTCTGATCGATGCAGACGAAGGCCTCGAGGCCGCGTCCCGCATATGCGAGTCCT
>JAFVET010000091.1 GCA_017475875.1 Candidatus Methanomethylophilaceae archaeon | reverse complement strand
CTCTGTTACAGAGATGGGGAGACAGGTGACGGGCATGGGGAGGTCCTTCTCGCCCTTTCCGTACTGCTTCCACGGGACCTTGGCGGACCTGAGGGCACATACAGCAGCGAGGTTGCATGCGTCGAAGAGGTTACCGTCGTAGTCGAGAGCGTAGATGTCGATGAAGACCATCCAGATCTCCTCGCCCTCTTTGATGCAGAGTTTCTTGACATCGATCATTCCGGACTCGCGGATACCGCGGTCGACCACACGTGCGAGTTCGATGGCGTCCTCGCTGGGAGGTCCGGGCTCGAAGCTGGCGTGTGCCAGGGGGATGAGTTCTGCACCGGTGGTGATGACTCCGTCTCCGGGGGCGTCCATGTAGGGTGCGCCGGGGATGATCTTGATTCCCGCCATGACGGTGGTGTTGCCGAGGCTGACCTTGGCGGAACCCTCGGCGGATTCGATGACGCCGGTCTCGACGGTGATCTTCCTGACCTCGTCGAGCTGTCTGCCGTCCTCCCTCCTGCCCTCTGCGAGGAGGTTCATGAGGTGGTCTCTCTTGATCTGCGAAGTTACGTAGTTACTCATCGGAATCACCCTCCTTCTTGGACATCTCGGTGTAGCGCCTCTTCAGTGCGTCCCTCTGGATCTCGTAGACCTCGTGGGCTGCCGCGAAGGCCATGTCGAGTCCGTGGTCGAGTTCGGCCCTGGTCATGTTGCCGTCCATCTGGAGGAGGACGATCTCGTCGGTGGAGGGGACGATGGCGAGGGGCACATCGGCCTGCCCGTAGTTGTCCTCTTCCTTGTTGAGGTCGAGGAGGACGTTGCCGTCAGCCTTTCCGCAGGCGATGGCGGGCACCAGGTCCCTCATGGGGATTCCTGCGTCGGCGAGTGCCACGGATGCGGCGGTGAGTCCGGCGCACCTGGTTCCGGCGTTGGCCTGGAGGATCTCGATGTACACATCGATGGATGCGCGGGGGTAGAGCTCGGTCTGGACGACGTTCTCGAGGGCCTCGGCGATGAGCTTGGAGATCTCGACGGACCTCCTGTCGGTTCCGGGCCTCTTCCTGTCGGTGACGGAGTAGGCTTCCATGTTGTATTTGACCTGGACGACGGCCTTGGTGGGGTCCTGCAGGTGCCTGGGCTTGCACTCCCTGGGGCCGTATACGGCGCACAGGACCTTGTTCTTGCCGATCTCGAGGTAGCAGGAACCGTCCGCGTTCTTCAGGACGCCCGCCTCGATCTTGATGGGCCTTTTCTCGTCAATCCTACGGCCATCGATCCTGATGCCGTCCTCGTTTACCAATACCATGTCTGTATGTCCGCTCATTCGGAATCCTCCTCTTCGTCCTCTTCGGACTGCGGGAGTCTTTTCTCGATGAACTCCCTGACCCTGTCCGTGAGGTTGGCGGACCGGGACTCTCTCTCGATAATTCTGATCGCCTCTGCGGCGACATCCACGTTCTCTCCGTCTCCGTCGATCCAGATCCTTCCGTTCTGGCCGACGAAAATGCGGCAGTCGGTCATGTTCTTCAGCATCTGGATCATGGATCCGCTCTTGCCGATGACCCTGGAGATCTTGGAATAGGAGATCTCCACCAGCTGTCCGCCCTCGATCTTCCTGAGGCCGGAATCCTTCATGGTGACCTGAATTTTCTTGCTCTCGTCGACCATGAGGATCTTCAGCAGGACGACGTCGCCTACGGTGAGGAACCTGG
>JAFVET010000090.1 GCA_017475875.1 Candidatus Methanomethylophilaceae archaeon | reverse complement strand
TGCTCGAGCGCATTGCCGTCCTCAACGAGAATGCGGACAAGCTCATCAAGGCCTTCCTTCCAGGTCCGCTTACCATCATAGTCAAGAAGGATCCCAGTGTGCCCGACATCGTCACTTCCTCTTCGCAGAAGGTCGGGATACGCATCCCGGACAACCGTTTCGCACTCGAACTCATCCGTCGCACAGGTCCGATCGTTGCGACGTCGGCAAACATCCATTCGCATCCCGATGCCGTGAGCGTCGATGCGGCCATCTCGGATCTCGGTTCCGCCGTAGACACATTCATCGATGCCGGCCCTTGCACCCTGGGCAAGCCGTCCACCATAGTATGGCTCTCCGGCAACGACGTCGAGATCGTCCGTTCCGGAGCCATCCCGATGGAGAAGATCAAGGAGGTGCTCCAATGCTGACCTCCGACCAGTTGGAGAAGCTGCGCAAGGCCGGTGAGGTCTCAGGGGCCGCCAGGGAGATCGGCATGTCCATGGTGAAATCCGGCGTCAAGCTCTACGACGTGGCGCAGGAGGTCGAAGGATACATCCGTGCACATGGTTGCGGGCTCGCCTTCCCATGCAACATCAGCATCAACGAGGTCGCGGCTCATTACACCCCCTGCTGCGGGGACAAGAAGGTGTTCGAAGTCGGTGACGTCGTGAAGATCGACTGCGGTGCGCAGATCGACGGTTATGTGGGCGACACCGCCGGTACCGTCGAGGCTGACACGAACCGTTACCGCGACCTCATCCAGGCATCGAAGACCGCACGCGACACCGTAGCCGAGTTCGTGGGTGACGGGGTTCCCCTGTACGAGATCGGTCGTACCGTGGACGAATCCATGAGGAGGGACGGTTTCGTCCCCATCACGAACCTCTGCGGCCATCAGATCGAACCATACAACCTGCATGCGGGACTCTCCATCCCGAGTTACGACAACGGAGACAAGACCGTCCTCAAGGCGGGTATGGTCGTCGCCATCGAGCCTTTCGCCACCAACGGCGCGGGAGAGATAATGGACGGTAAGTGGGGCAACATCGTGCGCATCCTCCGTGAGAGGCCCATCGCCGACCCCAAAGCTCAGGAATTCTATGAGTACGTCAAGGAGGAGTTCAGGTCGTTCCCGTTCTGTGCCAGGAGCTGCGATTTCCCCGACGCCGAGAAACACGTGAAGTATCTCATCCGTCACGGTATCCTCACCAGCTACGGACAGTGCATAGAGGTCGACAAGGGCATAGTCTCCCAGCACGAGTACACCTTTTACATCAACGCTTCCCACGGCGAGGTCACGACCCTTCCGTGAGACGATTTTTCGACCGGCCACGTTTCACTCGGAATCGGGCCGGTCGACGTTTCCTTATGTCGTCGTATCTCAGGACCCTCATCTTCGTGAACCTGCGGTCCCACGCTACCGCGACGAACACCCCGTCGCGGTCGGAATCCACGTATTTCCTTTCGTCGAACTTTCTGACGCAGATGTCGAGGATCGAATCCATATCCGATGTTCCCGCCTCGTCGGACGTGGTTATCTCGAAATAAATGTTCGGCAGGGGCTGGTCCGGATCGCCTTCGACAAATACATCGATGTAGCCGTTTCCCAGGGGGTTCTCCGTCTTTGCCACATATCCGTATTGCAGACAGTACTGTACCAGGCGGTCTTTGCACATGTCGTGCGTCCACGAATCCCTGACCGACCACGACTGTATATGGTTGTTGAATTCGTTTGTGGCTTTTTCCCCATCGGTATCGAGGATCGCATCGAAGAATCCAGATCCTTCCGACCTGCGATTGCGTACCCTTCTCAAGAGGGAGTCGTACGCATGTCTCATTTCCTTCGAAGGGATCGACACATCGCACATCACCGTATTCTGGTCGTTGCAAGGTTCGGTGGTTGTGGCCCTGAGGTATCCTGTCATGACCAGTATCGAGTAGATCCTGTTCGGAGACGGGTTACCGTCGAGTATGTCTTTGAACACCGTTGACGGCACGATGACTGCTGGTTGGGATTTCCCATCGTAGAGCAGGAGGTTTGCGATGTCGTCCTGTGTCCTATCGTCTGCAGAAAAGAGGATATCGTCCAACAACACGTTCCTGCGGGACCTCTCCCAATATTCCCCTGGAGGTTGGTCGAATCTTCCTTCGGATATGTACATGTTGACGCTACGGGGATTGTACAATTCGTATCCACCGAACGTGTATCCATCGTACATGTCGCGAATCTCTCTCATAACACGGCCTTTGTCATATCTATCGGGGACGAAAGAACTCACGAGTGTCTTTACCTCGTCTTCGGTGTATCCGAAGTATTTGCCTGAGCCCTGGTCGAACAGTGTGTGGATGATGGGGTTGTTGAGTCCGCTGATGATCCCAGTCTGGGAGAGCATGAGGATCCCAGTTATCACACCAAGGGAGAAGTCCGTGTTCGTCTTGAACGTCGCTTCCATGAAATCTGCTATCATTCCTGTGATCGAATCGTATTGTTCCGGATGGATCCGTTTTTGGATGAATGCATCGTATTCGTCCATCAGTATGATCGGGGGTCTGTTCACCTTCGCACCGTGTGCATCCGTCAGTTCGGTGTCGAGTATCCTGCTCAACCTCATCATATGGAACGAGGCGGAGCTTTCCGACGCATCCCCGTACATCAGTTCGTCGAAGAGTTTCAGTATAGGGGCCGACATCCAACCCGTACCGTACTGTTGCCTCACCTTCGAGTATGCGTCCCTAGTCACGTCCAGCAGCGATCTTTTGGCGGTATCCAAATCGGATGGATCCAACAGGCTCATATTGAGCCGAATCACCGGGAACATGTTTTTCAGATGTTCGAATTCGCGGTGACCCGATATTTCGAGTCCTCCGAAAACGTCTGGGTCGTCTGCATATGCCACGTTGAAGAACCGGTCTATCATGGATTGGTTGAGCGTTTTTCCGAATCTGGTGGGACGGGTGTATATATGGACGGAGGTTTTACCTGACAGGACATCCTTGCACAGATCCACCAATAAGCCGGTTTTATCCACATACAGCATATCGTTCTTCCTTATGGTGTCGAACGATTCGTTGCTGAGTGCGACGGGCCTGCCATCCATGAGGGTTAGATGGCGTTGCGCCTATAAAAATCGGAACCTGGCTGGGATACACCTGTCGCCTCCCTTACCTTTATTAACAATAAGGCCTTCGTCCGCTTCACGCGAACTCAGGAGATCGTCCTCACGGGATGAAGAACTGAGAGTCCGTCCGCACCTGGACGGACCTGGATCAACCCTTCGGGTACCATTTGCGGAGGTTTGCCTATGGCAGAAGGAAAAAAGAAACAGAAACAGACGGAGGACGAGAACTTCAACTACATCGTCCGTATCGTCAACACCGACATCGACGGTCAGAAGAAGACCGTCATCGGACTGCAGAGCATCAGTGGCGTTGGAAAGAGGGTCGCTCAGATCGTCACCAAGATGGCCTGCGTCGACACCACCGTCAAGATGGGTTCCCTCCCCGAAGAGAAGGTCAAGGAGATCGAGGATCTCGTCAAGGACTACGTCCAGTACGCCCCCCACTGGGCCATCAACAGGCAGATGGACTACGAGACCGGTGCCGACATGCACCTTCTCGGAGAGCAGCTCAAGATCATCCAGGACGACGACATCAACAGGATGAAGATGATTCGTTGCTACCGCGGTATCAGGCACGAGGGAAGACACAAGGTCAGAGGCCAGAGGACACGCTCCAATGGAAGGCACGGACTCACCATGGGTGTCCAGAGGAAGAGCTGAGGTGGTTTGAATGGGAGACCCTAAGTTTTCAAGGAAGACATACGACACGCCTTCGCACCCTTGGCAGGCCGACAGGATCAAGGCCGAGGTCGAGGTCGTTCAGAAATTCGGACTCAAGAACAAGACCGAGGTATGGAAGGCCGAGACCATCCTGAGGAACCTCAGGAAGCAGTCCAGGGACCTCCAGGCCCGTCTAAGGACCGGAGACGCCCAGGCCAAGATCGAGGCTGACGCCCTGCTCGCCAAGTGCGGTCGTCTCGGATACCTCACCTCGGACGCCAACCTCAACGACATCCTGGTCCTGAAGGACGAGGACGTCCTGTCCCGCCGTCTGCAGACCCTCGTCTGCGAGAAGGGACTGGCTTCGACGATGAAGCAGGCCAGGCAGATGATCACCCACGGACACATCTTCCTCAACGGCCACAAGGTCACCGTCCCCGGATACATCGTTTCCAGGGCAGAGGAGTCGTCCATCGAGTACAACCCCGCATCGCCCTTCACCGACGAGATGCACCCGATGAGGGTGTCCGCAGACCAGGCCGCCGCCAACTCGGCGATCCGCGCCCAGGCCGTTTCAGAGAACAACGAAGAGGAGGCATCCGAATGACCGCAAAATGGGGAATCGCCAACATCTACGCCAGTTACAACAACGTCATGATCACCCTGACCGACATCACCGGTGCCGAGACCATCACCAAGGCCACCGGTGGTATGGTGGTCAAGCAGGCCAAGGACGAGTCCTCGCCCTATGCCGCCCAGAAGGCCGCCGAGAAGGTCGCCGAGGTCGCCAAGGAGAAGGAGTTCGTTGGCATCCATGTCAGGGTCAGGGCTCCCGGTGGGAACAAATCCGCTTCTCCCGGACCCGGTGCCCAGGCCGCCATCCGTGCCCTCACCAGGGCCGGACTCAAGATCGGTCGCATCGAGGATGTGACCCCCATCCCGCACGACGGGACCAAGAAGAAGGGCGGACGCAGAGGTCGCAGGGTCTGAGGGTGGTTGCCCATGGACATAGAGATAATCGAAATGGCCGAGAGGAAGGCGAGGTTCGTCCTCAAGAACTCCTCCCCGGCCATGGCTAACGCCCTCAGGAGGACCCTCCTCATGGACCTCCCCAAGATGGCCATCGACAAGGTGGAATTCCATCTCGGGCCGATCATGAGCGAAGATGACAGGGAATATGAGAGCACTACGCCCTTGTTCGACGAGGTCATCGCCCACAGGCTGGGCATGATCCCTGTGCCCACGGACTTGGACGTCTTCGTCCCCCAGAGCGAATGCTCCTGCGGGGGCGTTGGCTGTCCCAGCTGCTCCATCATATACAGCCTCCACAGGATCGGTCCGTGCACCGTCATGTCCCAGGACCTCCTGCCTCTCGGGGACCCTTCCCTGAAGGTTAAGGACGAGTTCATCCCGATCGTCGAGCTTACCGACAGACAGGCCGTGCTGATCTACGCCACCGCCGTCATGGGTACCGCCAGGACCCACGTCAAGTGGCAGGTCTGCATCGGAGTCGGTTACTAGTATATGCCCACCGTTAAGGTCGTTCCCTCTAAGGCAGGCAACGACGAGGTCCTCGAGTGCGAGGCCATCTGCCCCAAGAAGGTCTTCGCTGTCAAGGACGGTAAACTCGCCGTCGTCGACGAGAAGGCTTGCGACCTGTGCAGGGCGTGCACCGAGCACCTCTCAGAGAAGGGAGGTATCGTGGTCGAAGGTGACGACACCACGTTCATGTTCACTTTCGAGACCGACGGTTCGCTCACCGCCAGGCAGGCCTTGGACAAGGCCGTCGAGATCCTCAACTCATCTGCGACCGAGTTCGGGGAGCAGATAGAGGCCCTCTGAAAACAATTCCCCTCCGCAAGGAGGGGTTTCCCCTATTCAAAACTCGTTTGCCATTTAGGTTTCGTCATCGGTAATAATTTGTCATTACGACCACATCTTTCTGGTATCTGTCTACGCAAGCTGTATATTCAGTTATTCGACGGGATCGTCCCATTCGTTTGTTTACTGTGATATCGGACTCAAATCCCCTATACCCATATGGGTTCGATGAAATCACGTCAGTATCCTCGTTATTTTTCGCATTGTCCATCTCGAATAGACATGTCAATGAGATAGTATTATTTATCCAAATAATATACCTTTAATTTCTTATTAGATTTAGATAGTATCATATTAGTAATCTATTAATAGTATTTAATTTCATATCGAGAACCATAACGATACTGTGTATAGACGCCGGTATAAGGTATATGTGGTAATGCCGGGATTTCGCTGCAGAAACGGACAAACACCGTTTCCTGTGGCTAGTTGTTTCGGTGTCCCCCTACCTTATCGAGTCTGTGGAAGGTGTCGGTGATGGCCATGATTGATTACGAACAGCATCGCTACATATCAGGTACGAGCAACGGACACAGAGGTTCGGGTGCCCGCAAGGAGCCTTTCGCCAGAATGGCGACGAAGGAGGAGTTCCTGTCCCAGTTGACCATGGTGACAGACGACGAGGTCGACCCCAAG
>JAFVET010000089.1 GCA_017475875.1 Candidatus Methanomethylophilaceae archaeon | reverse complement strand
ATGGATTTCGAGGAATTCTGTTGGGCACTGGGGGACGAAGTGACCGTTCCGACAATCAGGCGGCATTTCGAATCCGCAACACCGCTCGGCGACGGGGTCCATTCGGCGATCATGGACACGTTCAGGAGGTACATGATCGTCGGAGGGATGCCGAGAGCGGTGTCCGAGTACGCATCCACCAGGGATTTCTCGAAAGTCGAGCGTATCAAGAAGCAGATAATCTATCTTTACAAGGAGGATATAGGCAAGCGTACGAAGGCCAACCGCAGAAAGACGGCGGCTCTGTATGAAGCGATACCCTTAGAGCTGTCCAAACGTAACAAGACGTTCAATCTCGCGGACTTAGACAAGAACGGGAAGTTCACCAATTACGAGGATCCGATATGTTGGCTCGAGGACTCGATGATCGTCAACACATGTTATAATTCCACAAATCCGAGTTTCGCCTTGGGGTTGAACCGGGACATGTCGACGATGAAACTGTACTCCGGGGACACGGGCCTGTTGGTCACTCTGGCCATCGGCACCGATGAGACTGTGGAGCACGAGGTGTACGTGGACATCCTGCAGGACCGTCTACACCTGAACGAGGGGATGTTCGCCGAGAACATGGTCGCACAGATGCTCAGGGCCAACGGGCACAGGCTCTTCTTTCACGCGTTCTACAAAGAGATGGATGGTGGAAAACAGGATAAGAACAGGTCCGAGGTCGATTTCCTTATAAAAGTCGGAAACAGGTTGTCCGCGATCGAGGTGAAGACCGGGAAAAGCACGTCCCACGCATCCCTAGATTACGTGAGGGACGTCTATTCGAAGCACCTCGGCCAGTGCTACGTGTTGCATGCGAAGGACCTCAGGAAAGACGGCGACCTGCTGTATCTGCCGATGTACATGGCGATATGTCTGTGACGCCGCAGTCCCGTCCGTTCTCGAGAGGGCCTCAGCAGCACGTGTTCCTGAAGGTCCGAGGCCGTTTACGGTGCCTGGGAAGGTCCAGGGGCGGCCTAGGTGCATTCAACGTGGGTTAGTCCCTCCTCCGACACGGTAGCCACCTGGGCTGATCCTGGGGCGAAGACGGGACCACCGGTCAGAGCGGCCCTTCGTACGAACCGTATTCCTCCACGATGATCTCCACCAACCGCCGTACCGATTCGCGGTCGTCGTTCGCCCTGGTGCAGAGCACGCAGTCGAACGTCTCCGGACAGACGAACCTCGTCCATTTTATCCCCCTCTCGTCGCCCATCAGGAACCCTGGGGACAGGCATATCCCGACCCCCGCCGCGACGTTGACGAGGGTCGTGTCGTGGTCGTCGCTGTTGAAATAGTCCACGTCGGGCTGTTTCAGAACGCGCTGTTGGACGTCCTTCAGTTTCGGCGGGGACCCTCCGCCGACCATCAGAACCCTTCCCCCAAGGTCCTCCTCGCGAATCTCGTCGCGCGAGGCGAGGGGATCGTCGTCCCTGGTTAGCAGGTATATGCCGCTGTCGTAGACGTGGTGCTCCTCCACCCCGGGGGCCTTCCCCAGAACACCCCTTTCCGAGAACTCGATGTCTATGGAACCGGACATGAAACGTCCGAAATCACCATGGGGATGGAACATCGGCGTGACAGAAACCACAGGGACGTCCCGGACAACACCGTGGTGGGCGAATGTCCCGCCAAGGTGATCAAGACCCTCGATCCGTCCGAACAGAAAGAGAGTTGGTAAACCCGTTCCACCTGGCCGTCGGCCCCCATGGGCACGGCGGTCATTTTTATCATTATGATTACATGGATACGCCTTCGCATATGCCAAAGGCTGCTCACAGATTGGAATCCGAACCAGTTCCCGGAGCATCTGAAAGGGTTTATCCGCTGTCAGCAACGATATGTTTGGACAGTTTGTGACAAAATTGACTGATTTTGAAACCAAATATTAGTTTTAAATAAAAAAAGTTAGTTACCCCTAAATTAATTGGACTAAGCATCCCAATAGGACGTGTGTTTCAATGGATTCGAAGAAGATTGCGATTGTCGCCGTCATTGTGGTGGCCATCGTGGCTGTAGCCGCGGCGGCGCTCCTGCTGAACAAGGGTGGCAAGTCAATACCCGAAGAAGTCAACGAGTACGGTCTCGTCTACGGAAACGCCGACGGAGACACCAAGCTGGACCAGACGGACATAGACATAGTAGAGGCCGTCATAAAGGACCCGACCCTCCTGTCGAAGTACCCTCTCGCCGACACGAACTACGACGGCAAGGTCGACGAGTCGGACAAGACGATGCTCCAGAGGATGATCAACAAGGAGAAGATGACCGTCAAGGTCCTCCAGTTCGATGAAGAAGACAAGACCAGCGTCGTCGACAGCAACTATCCCCTCAATAAGGTCGTCGTCACCGGCGGTACCAACGCCAGGGTTGCGATATCTGTCCTCGACCTCCACAAGTTCATGGTCGGGAACGCCACTAACAAGTACATCTCCCCCGTCCTCGACAAGGACCTCTATGACCTCAGGGAATCCGGCAAGATTGCGATTCTCAACACCTCACCTACCGACGACGACCGCACCGCCCTCGCAGCCGTCGACTTCGAAGCGATGATCTCGGAGATATCCGGTATGTCCGGTTTCGGATCACAGACCTTCCGCGACCTCTACTCGCAGAAGGGTGCCAGCTTCCTGCAGTTCAGCTTCGACAACACCAAGGAGTCCCTGCAGGCCATCGCGACCCTCGGCATCCTCGTCGGTTCCGAGACCTCCGCCCAGGAATACATCGACTTCAGCCTCGGAGTCGAGCAGCTCGTCAAGGACAAGGAGGGTTCCCTCTTCGGTACCAAGACCGTGATGAACGTCGTCATGTCCAACTCCGTCAGCGGAAGGACCTCCGACTACTACAAGGCTACCATCTCCGCGGGCGGAAACAACCTCGCCGACTTCGATACAACCACCAAGAAGTTCCCCGACGGGTCCGACAACACCTGGCTCCTCGATGCCAAGTACAACCCGCAGTACATGTTCCACATATCCTCGACCGTATTCGGTAGCACACCCACCGCCTCGACCGCCAGCGCCATCACCAAGAACTTCTCCGAGACCGCGGCGTTCAAGGACGGCCATTACTACCTCATGAACGGAACCATGCCCCTTCCCGTCAGGATCGCTTACATGGCCCAGATCATGTACGGTGACAGTTTCGACGACGGTTGGAACGTATCCGTCCTCCAATCATATCTCGACAAGTTCACCAACAACCCCGGTGTCGACGTGAAGAACTACAAGGTCCTTTGGACCACAGAGGAGCTCAAGGACATCTGAGTCCGAAACCGGGGGCCAAGTCCCCCGGCCTTTACCATGACGGAAGTGGAGATATCGGACCTGTCCTTCGGCTATACGAAGGATTCCCTCATCCTGAAGGACATCTGTCTGTCGCTGAAGGGGCCCCAGCTCGTATCGGTGATCGGTCCGAACGGGGTCGGGAAGTCCACGCTGATCCATTGCATAGACAATATACTGTCGCCCACCGGCGGCCAGGTCTCGGTCGACGGAGTCCCGGTGACCGAGTACCGTCCGAAGGATTTCGCGAAGAAGGTCGGGTACGTCCCGTACACTTCCGGCGATTCGTTCCCGATGACGGTCGTCGACACCGTCCTGATGGGCCGCAACCCGCATCACAAGTGGAAGTCACTGCACGACGACATGGTCGTCGTGGAGGAGGCCATGAGGATGATGGACGTCTCCGATCTGGCCATGAGGCAGTTCAACGAGCTGTCCGCAGGTCAGCACCAGAGGGTCATGCTGGCGCGTGGCATCGCACAGGAACCGGAGATCCTGCTCCTGGACGAGCCGACCGCGAACCTGGACATCCGCCATCAGATGGACGTCATACGTCTCCTGAAGACCCTGTCGGTCGAGAAGGGGATAATGGTCATCATGATCAGCCACGACTTGAACCTCGCCGCCAAGTATTCCGACAACATCGTGATGATGTCCGAGGGCACCATCTATGCGGCCGGCACACCGGAGGAAGTGATAACCGCAGGCAACATCAAGCACGTCTACGACGTGGACTCGGAGGTCATCGTCAAAGAGGGTCGTCCGTTCATGGTGCCGCAGGATCCGGAGTTCGCAGCTGGCGAGGCCACCGGGGTGCTGTACGTCCCGGTGCACCGATGGAGGGCTCGTCATGGACGATCCGTATCGTGTCGAGGACCTGGAGGAGCAGTACGGGAGGTACACCCGCCGTAAGGTGGTCCTCATAGCGGTGCTCGCGGTGCTCGCCGTGGTTATGATAGGGTTGTCACTGTCTTTCAACGGGAGGGTAGGTTTCGTAGATTCCCTCGCATATTTCTTCAAGCACATCTTCGGGGCCACATATGATGTGGGCACCCCCGAATGGGTCGACGACTATGCCGTCTGGACAGTGTACACCCCGAGGGTCCTGATCGCGATCATCACCGGAGCGGGTCTCGCCGCCTGCGGAGTGGTCATGCAGGCCCTGTTGAACAACCCCCTCGCCGACCCGTACACCACGGGACTGTCCGACGGAGCGTGTTTCGGGGCGGTCGCAGCGATCGTGATGGGTTTCACGTTCTCCGGTGTGGCTGAGTCGATGGGCATAGTCACCAACGCGTTCCTGGGCGGACTCGTCCCCGCGCTGGTCATCATATTCCTTTCGAGGGTCGTCACCATGTCGCCGGCCGTCACCATCCTGATCGGTGTCGCCCTGTCCTATCTGTTCAGCGGTCTCGAGATGCTCATGATGGTGTCCACGGATGCGGATACCCTCAAGAACGCGTTCCTATGGCAGATCGGGAGCTTCACGGACACGGCCTGGTCCGACCTGACGATCCCGTTCGTAGTAGTCGCCGTTTCGTCGGCGGTGATGTTCGCAATGAGCAGGAAGTTGAACCTTCTGGCCCTGGGCGACGACAGCGCGTCGAGCCTCGGGTTGGACGTCGACAACTTCCGCACGCTGCTGATGGTCGTCGTTGCGGTGAGCGTCGCCAGCATGATCAGCTTCTCCGGGATAATCGGATTCGTAAGTCTGGTGATCCCTCATGCCATACGCATGCTGATCGGCGGGGACAATAGGTACCTCATACCAGCGTCGATGGCCGCCGGTGCGGTGTTCCTCATGGTGGCGGACCTCCTCTCCCGCGTCGTCGTGTATCCCGACGAGCTGCGCGTGGGCCTGATAGCGTCCATCATCGGTTCTCCAATATTCCTGTACATGATACTCAGGAAGAGAAGGTACGGGGAGGTCTACCGATGGAGATGTCAGCACTCGAGAGTCTGTACCGGTCGACTTCCAACAGGAAGCTGACCCTGTCGGTCTGCATCCTCGCCGTAGCCGTGGCGGTGGCCTTCCTGAGCATCTTCGTGAACCACTTCACCGGGCTGTCCTTCAGCGTATCCTGGGACGTATTGACCGCGCATCTCGGCGGCCACGACTATGGGGTATACTACTACGACCTCATCGTGTGGGACTATTTCGTGCCGAGGGCCATAATGGCGGTGTTCGTCGGTGCGGGCCTGGCCGTCGGGGGCGTCGTCATGCAGAGCATGCTACGGAACCCGATAGCGGATCCGTACACCACCGGTGTCGCCTCTGGCGCCTCGTTCGGAGTGGCCCTTTATCTGATGCTCGGCTTCGCGCTGATCCCAACCGGGAACTATGCCCTGTCCATAACGACCAACGCGATCCTCTTCGCTCTGATCCCCACGGCGGCGATCGTCCTGATCTCTAGGCGCAAGAACATGACCCCGACGACCACAATCCTGGCAGGTGTGGCGGTAATGTACGTGTTCCGTGCAGGGACGTCGATAATGACGCTGAGCGCGGATCCGGATGCGGTGGAGCAGCTCTACATGTGGAACGTAGGGACCTTGGTCGATGCCAGATGGGACAATATCTGGATTGTCGCGGGGGTGACCGCTGTTTCCACGGCCGTCGTGCTGTCCCTCTCGCGTTACATGTCGATCATGACCGCAGGCGACAAGAGCGCCAAGTCGATGGGGGTGAGGACGAAGGTCGTCAGGACCGTCGCGCTCATCACGGTGGCCGTCATGACCGCCACGATCGTAGGGTACGTGGGTACCATCGGTTTCATGGGTCTGATCGCGCCCCACGTCGCGAGGATCCTCGTGGGGTCGAACCTGAAGTACCTGATCCCATGTTCCGCAGCTTGCGGTGCGTTGATCCTCATAGCGTGCGACTGCGTCACCAAGTTCATGGTCTCCAGCGTTCCGGTCGGAGTGATAACGTCCGTCATCGGCGGGCCGTTGTTCATAATCCTTCTCATAAGGGGGGCCAAGAAGGTCTGGTACTGACCTTCTCCCCCTTCTTTTCGACAATGCGATTTTTCAGACCAGGGTCAGAAGCAGTCTTCCGACGAGCAGCGCAACCAGTGCGCCGGCTACCGCCGCCCACCAGAGGTCCCTTTCGCGGATCAGCATCGCCAGCGACACCAGGAGCCCGGCGAACGGCGATGCGATCACCGTGCCGAGTCCGACCCACATCATGACCTCGTGGTCGAGCAGCAACCCCGCAACCAGTACGGCTATGCCGACGACTATCATGGTGCGGATGGCCCTTGCGGTCCACGTGTTGAGCGCGTCAGTCAAGGACACCGACCTCCTGCAGCAGGATCAGAACAGCCATAGTAAGCATGAATATCCCGAAGTAGCGCTTCAGACGTCTTCCGTCCAGCCTGCGGGATATCGCCACTCCGAGGATGGATCCGAAGAACGCGCCTATCGCGATCCAGGCGGCGTATTCGAAGACCACGATCCCGCTCACCAGGTATGCGATCGCACCGGTGAAGGCCGTTATACCGATCATGTAGCTGCTGGTGGCGGTGGCCACCTTGATCGGCACGCCCATGTACATGTTCATTATCGGGACCTTGATCGCCCCTCCGCCGATTCCCGTGATCGACGAGACCATTCCCGCCCCGAGGCACAGGGGGACGGATCCCTTCACATGTTCGACCTTGAACCTGCGGGTCTCTCCCGAATCGTCCTCGTAGGGGAAGGTGAACCTCCCGTCCTCGGGCTCGGACGACCTGTCCCCGGCCTTGCGGTCGAGCAGCATCTTGATTCCCATCGCAGCTATGACGACCACGAAGATGAGTATGAGCACGTGGTCGTCCAGGTATACTGCGATCGCCGCACCTATAATCGCACCTATCGCGGTCGATATCTCGAGGAACAATCCGAGTCTGATGTTCGACCGTCCGGATCTGATCTGGACCGAGGACGCTCCCGCCGATCCCGATATGATCCCAATCAGACTGGTCGCGGCCGCCTCCGCGGGGGACAGGTGGAAAACCAATAGAAGAATCGGGACGAAGATGACGCCCCCTCCGACGCCGAATATGCCGCCCAGGATGCCGGCGCCTATGCCGACGGCGATGAGACCTAGGAGGATTATCGGGTCCATGCCCACCCTGATGCGGAACTCATATAAACCGCATCCGTGCGGTTTTCAGCGTCTTTAGGACGTGATGTTCTTATTACGGGCTGTGATGATTTATCCAGCCGTAGTTCCAGAAAACGTCCTTCTTTAGTTAAGTATATAATACTGTCTGTCGATGTAACCGCGGGGTGCGCCAATGGATGAGCTACTGCTATTGACCAGTCTCGCGTTGTTCACGTTATTGGCCAGCGGATGCTCCATCCTTT
>JAFVET010000088.1 GCA_017475875.1 Candidatus Methanomethylophilaceae archaeon | reverse complement strand
CTCCTTCCAAAGGGCCTCCAGCTCCGCCGGCGACCTCCTGTCCTTCTTCTGGCCACCCATCGTGTAAGACTATCGGTACTGCCGATTTAACAGTTTACCCGGTGATGGTCGGTTCCAGCGTCGTCGGCGACGTATGTCACATGATCAGTGAGAACCTCACGGTCCGTCGTCTCCCACTTCCAAGACCCGCATGTGCGACGGGTCGTTCCTCCGTGTAAGTAAAACTTAAAAGAGCAACGTACATCAGACGCACGGGTAAGCCATATGGCTAACGAGATAATTGTCATCGGCTCGGGGGCTGCGGGGATGTCCGCGGCGTCCGCGGCCAAATCGAAATGCCCCGAAGCGAAGGTGACCGTGTTCACAGAGGACGAGGACGTAGCATATTCCCCCTGTGCGATCCCTTGGGGAATCGAAGGAAAGATCCCGTGGGAGGGGCTTGTCATGCACACCCCCGAATTCTACGCGAAGGAGAGGGGCATAGACATCCACACCAGGACGACCGTGGAATCGGTCGACGATGAGTCCAAGACCGTGACGGCTGGCGGAGCGCAGTACCACTACGACTCACTGGTCATCGCCACCGGAGGGAAGGTGTTCGTGCCTCCGATCTCCGGAGCCAACCTGAAGAACGTGTTCGTGGTCAGGACCGTAAGGGACGGTAAGAACATACAGGCCGCCCTCAAGGACGCCACCCGCGTCGTCATAGGCGGAGCCGGCGTCATCGGACTCGAACTCGCCGTCGCGTTCAAGGAGATGGGCAAGGAGGTCACCGTCGTCGAGATGATGGACCAGGTCATCCCCCGCATAGCCGACAGGGACATGGCCGACGTCATACAGAAGGACCTCGAGGGCCGCGGCATCAGGTTCGTCATGAAGGCCCCGCTCCAATCCGTCAACGGACAGGACAAGGTGGAGAGCGTCTCCGCCGCCGGTGAGACCATCCCCTGCGACGTGGTGATATTCGCGACGGGTGTCAGGGCCAACCTCGAGATTCCGAAGGCCTTGGGACTCGACATCGGACACCTCAACGCCGTCATCGCCTCCCCGACCATGAACCCCTACCGCAGGGGTCGCCTGGTCCCCGACATCTTCGTCGCCGGAGACCTGGTGCAGTGCTCCTCGGCCGTGATGCCTGGCGCAACCATGAGCCAACTCGGTTCCACCGCGGTCAAGCAGGGAATGATAGCGGGAACGAACGCCGTCTGCAAGGACAAGGTCCTCTTCGGCGAGGTCGCTAGCCCCTGGGTGAGCTGCATCGGCGACAACCAGATCGCCGGCACCGGCCTGTCCAAGGGACTCGCGTCCTGGTACGGCATCGACGTGGCTGAGGGAAAGGCCGAAGGAACGACCCGCGCCCGCTACTACCCCGGAGGACTCCCCTACAGGGTCAAGCTGCTCGCCGACAGGACCTCGCACAGGATCGTCGGAGGACAGATCGTGGCAGGTGAAGGAGCTACAGGCAGGATCGAATGGATCACGATGGCCGTCGTCTGCGGAATGACCGCCGAGGACTTCCTCGTGAAGGCTGAAACGGCCTACTGCCCCCCGACCTCCATGGTGAGGGACCCGGTCCTCTGGGCCGCCGAAGACCTGATCAAGAACCTGAAGCAGTGATCCGATGAGATACGAGGAGTACAGGAGCCTCTACGACAGCCTCCGTTCACCGAAGGACGTCCAGAACTACTCCGACAGATACGACGAGCGCATGCTCGACTCGCTCTACACCCAGAAGACCAGCAGGGAGGTCAAGAAACGCTTCTACGCCGTGAAGCAGAAATCGTCCCGCATGCTCAGGGAATGGCAGCAGGGGACCTCGATCCTGGAACTGGCCGAGAGATACCGCTTCCCGCCGCTCCTCACGGCGATGTTCATCTTTCTGGAGGACGGGGCCACCCGCAAGGAGTTCTGGGATTTCGTCAACGAACCGGACGTCCTCAACGAGGAGACCGCAGAGGAACTGAAGGAAGCGATCGAGGCCGACATAGTCTATTCGCCTGCCGCGACCGTCCGTCAAAAGGAGAGGGGCCTCTGGGGAGAGGACCTGCTCCACAAATGGCTTGACGGACAGGGCGTGACCTACCGCACGGAGAACGACCTCCGCGGCACAGAGTTCACAAAGACCCCCGACTGCCTCCTGGACAAACCCATGGTCTACAGGGGGAACGTCATCTACTGGGTTGAGAGCAAGGCCTCCTTCGGCGACAACACGGAGTTCAAGTTCAACTCCCGCAAACAGCTCATCCCCTACACCGGACTCTTCGGCCCCGGCCTCGTTGTCTATTGGGTCGGATGCCTGGACGACCTCGAGTGCCCCAAGGACGTCTACGTCAACGACATCTCGGTCCTCGACGAGACGCTCGAACCGGCCCCCGAGGATTCCGACGGGGAATGAACCTTCTCCCGGCCTCCACGCCGGGATGAACCCCTTTCCACCATGTGCCGTCGACCCGACGGTGACTCTCGATTTTTCAGAACATCCCCAATTTTAGGATTTCCGTCCATAAATGCGTCCCGCTTTAATCCTGATTGTCCGAACGGTCGTCTGCGGAGCTCGGGAAAGAGCCAAAGACTCGCGGAAGGCCGTGGTTTGAACGCCCACGACGGAAGCAGTCTCCCGGATGGGACGCGTCCCTTGCGTGAAAGGGATCCGCGGGAGCACAGCGGAAGGCTTGCCGTGAGGGGAAGCTTTGGAACGAAGGGGCGCGAAGAGCTGCGCGCCTCCGAGGACGGGCGTACCTGAGCGGGCCGCGGGCGTGCACCGGCCCTGAGAGCAATACCCTCGGTTGCAGGGGACGGCCTCGGGACCAGCGGCAGAGCCGCACAGGACATCTGCTCCGTGCGTGAGGGAACGCACAAGGACTCACCTACACCAGACGAACGGCCAATTCTTCCGGCCGCTCATCTTCCCCTTCGGGACCGGAAGGTCCGCAATCGGGAGGGTCCAGAAAGGAGTAATCCAAATGAATTCATATGCGAACAAAAAAACGACGCTCATGGCGCTGGCCGCAGCTATGCTGATGGTCCTTGCCGCTGCCGCCGTGCTCTCTACCGGAGTATTCGCCGAAGATGCCGATGTGGTCGACGAAGAACCCGTTGAAGATGTCACGAACGTGGCGAAGATCGGTGCCACAGAGTACGCCACCCTGGCTGCAGCCTTCGAAGCCGCGGCCGACGGTGACAGGATCGTCCTCCT
>JAFVET010000087.1 GCA_017475875.1 Candidatus Methanomethylophilaceae archaeon | reverse complement strand
CCGTCGAAGGTCACGACTGTCTCCGATAATCCGGTACCTGTAGACACTTTGCTGGTCACGGACAGCTTCCCGCCGGAATCGCCGACGAGGGATGTGAACCCGAGATAGCCGTCCGGGGCCGTCTTGCCTTCGATAGACGTATCGGAACCGTAGATGTCCCTGAACCACTTCTCCGCGAGTTCGTCCATGTAGGCGCTGCCTTCGGCCTGCGACACGGACGCTGTGGTAATGGAAGGGCTCCAACTGCCCCAACCCTTGACGGGGTCGTAGGTGTGCATATCCTTAGGGATCTTCTCCGTGTGGTCGTCCGGATCGTCATCCGGGGCAGGCCCATCGTTACTGTGTCCGCAACAACCCAAAAGCATCAGCAGAAGTATGATGGCGAGAACCACCGCCACCACCACTAGGATTGCGATAAGCAGCTTGTAACCCTTATCCTCCATGTTTGGAAATTGGTTGGACGCATATATATCGTTACTGACATGTAGCCAGCATCTGCATGGATTGGATTTATGGATTTTATTCATCCATGAGATGATGTCTCGAAACTACGGTGTAACGGGCTCCCGTCGGTTTGAGCTCGCTTTTCATGAGGCATACCGAATCGCAACGGAACGAGGTCAGTTCCAGATCCCGGTTCGCATCCACCGCTGCGGACAGGTCGGTCGTTCCCTTCACACGTCCGATCGTGACGTGGGGCTTGAAAGGTTTCGAATCGAAACCTATGCCCAATCCCGAAAGACCGTTCTTTATGCGGACGGCGACCTCCGGTAAGGGGACGGCTGTGTCGACGCCCACCCATACCACGCGGGGGTCTTTGGGCTTGGGGAACGCTCCGAGACCTTTGAGGCGGACCTCCCCGGACGCTACACCGCTGATCGCATCATCGATAACCTTTCCGACTTCGGCGACACGCCCCTCGGGCATGTCTCCAATGAAACAGAGTGTTATGTGGAGATTGTCGAGAGGGACCGTGCGTACCGCCTTGTCTGCACGAAGTTGTCTCAAAACGGGTGCGTCCACGATCTTACCCGTCACTGGTACCGAGATGAATGCCCTGATGTCCACGGTTCGGAATATGGCGGCTGATATTTGTCGATTATGAGAATGAGAATGGAAATGAGAGTGCGGTGGCCGGGAATCGAACCCGAGTTCTAACCTTGGCAAGGTTAAGTGATAACCCCTACACCACCACCGCATCGTAGTCTTATAGGGATGAGACTTGTAACTTGGATTTAGTAATTAAATGTATCGGTTGGCCACTTGTCAATAAACCTGGTTTGAAGGTACAACCAACGCGACTTTAAAATACGGCATATCCGAACGGCCGCCGATAACTGATGAACAGGTTCGAAGAACTCGGTGTGCGCCCCAAGGTCGCCAGGTCCATGGAAAAACTAGGATGGACCGAACCCACCCCGATACAGGAAATGGGGATTCCGATAGGAATCTCGGGAAAGGATCTCTTCGGGCAGGCACCGACCGGTACCGGGAAGACCGGTGCTTTCGCATCCGTGGTCCTCAGCAGGATCCCTGCGGGTTCCGACATCCCGTCATGTCTGATACTGGTTCCCACCAGGGAGCTGGCTGCCCAGGTCACGAAGGTGGTCATTGCACTCTCTGAGAACACCAAGCACCGTGTGCTCGCCGTTTACGGAGGTACCAGATACGACCGCCAGATCCGCTTCCTGGAGGATGGGTGCGACATCGTAGTCGGGACACCCAGCAGGATAATAGACCTCGTGGACAGACAGGCGCTTCACCTCGAAGCGGCGAGGGAACTGGTCGTCGACGAAGCGGACCGCATGATGGACATGGGGTTCTCGGACGATCTCCTGAAAATAGTGGGTTACCTCCCTTCCAAACGTCACTCGATGATGTTCTCGGCCACCGTCTCCGAAGAGACGGACGACCTCGTGGAACGCATAATGAACGATCCCTCCAGGGTTTCGTTGGAGTCGCAGGACGAGGAGGAGCCTCTGACCAGACAGTACTTCGTCGAAACTCCGAGAAAGGAGAAAATAGAGTTCCTCCGCACCATCATATCGAACGGCAACCCGAAGACCATGGTGTTCTGCTCCACCAAAGCCATGGTGGACAGCCTCTACGAGACCCTCTCCCAAGACGAACTCAAAGTCGGGGCGATCCACGGCGAAATGCCACAGATCCGCAGGGAGAAGACCCTACGCGGGTTCAGGAACGACAGGATGCAGATCCTCATCTCGACGGACGTCGCCGCGCGCGGCATAGACGTGGACAACGTGGAGTGCGTGATCAACTACGACGCGCCCCTGAACCCGGAAGACTACGTCCACCGCGTTGGAAGGGTCGGCAGGGCCGGACGCGAGGGCACCGCCGTTACGTTCGTCACCCCCAAGGAGACGTTCCGTATCAGGAAATACGAGGAATATACCGGGGTGGGGATCGAAAAAGTCCCACATAAAAAGGTCAAATCCCTGCACGTGTCGAACCAGGAACTCAAAGAACTCCACGGGGAGACCAAACCGGCGGAGGGTGGGACCCGTCCGTCCACAGGGCCGGTCAAGGGGATCGAGTTCGGTACGGTCTCCATCGACATGGGGAAGAAGAACGGCATAGACCGCAACGACATAGTCAAGTTCGTGGTGAAGCACGCCGGGATATCCGACGACCGCATCGGACACATAGGCATGTCGTCGGACCGGTCTTTCATCGACATCGACGAGACCTGCATCAGGGAAGCGATGGGCAGGATGCAGAAGAGGAAACTCAAGGGACATCCGGTGAAGGTTGAAACCGCCCCCTCCAAGAAGAAGGACAAGGACAAGAAGAAACGGTACCGAGGGGGAAGCATCGTGGCGTTTTCCACATGTAGGATTATATACCCAACTCGGGATATCCTCCGATGCAGGTGATTTCTTGATAATCAGTATCAACGGACTGCGGTTCTCGTATTCCAGCGCCCCCGTGCTGGAGAACATCACCGCAGACCTATGCGGTCCCAAATTCATATCGATCCTCGGCCCGAACGGTGTGGGAAAATCGACCCTCATCCACTGTATCAATAAGATACTGAAGCCTACGGGCGGAACGGTGATGATCGATGACAGGAACGTTGACGAGATCACCATAAAGGAAATGGCCAAGATGATAGGGTACGTCCCATACTCGGCCAACGACACTTTTCCGCTCTCGGTCGTCGACACCGTACTCATGGGGAGACACCCGCACAGCAAATGGAAGTCCCTGGATTCCGACCTGGACATCGTCTATGATACGCTGAAGATGCTCGGAATCGAGGACCTGGCCATGCGCTCGTTCAACGAACTTTCCGCAGGTCAGCACCAGAAGGTCATGCTGGCACGCGGTCTCGCCCAGGAACCGCAGATCCTCCTCTTGGACGAACCCACTTCCAACCTGGACGTTCGTCACCAGATAGACGTCGCCAAGATGCTCAAGCGCCTTTCCGTCGAGAAACAGATCCTTGTGATCATGATCTGCCACGACATCAACATCGCGGCGAAGTATTCAGATGAGATCATGCTGCTCAGCGCCGGTTCCATATACGCGATGGGCACACCTGAAGAAGTGATCACCGAAGAGAACCTCCGCGCAGTGTACGGGGTCACGTCCCACGTGATAATGGACGAGGGGTCGCCTCACGTCATCCTCAGGGACTCGATCTCGGAGAAAGAGGACAGAGTGGACATCCCCTCCTCCGATTCCCTCGCCGTCGAAGAGACACAGTGATCGTGGAAAAGCGTCCGAATCTGAGACCGCATTTCTTTCCGATCAGAGCCAGGCGCTCTTCTTCTGCCTCGCCAGGATATACAGGAACAGCGGTCCGCCGACCATGGCGGTTATGACTCCGACCGGGAGTCCGTTGACTCCCGTGACCTTCGCCACGGTGTCCGCGAGGATTATGAACGCCGCACCGAAAGCCGCCGCAGCGGGGATCAGGTACTTGTTGTTCGAACCGACGAATATCCTGGCGACATGAGGTCCGACCAGACCGATGAAACCGATGGTTCCCGTGAACGACACCAACGTGGCCGTCAGGAACGACACAAGGATCAGAGTGACGATACGGATCTTGGACGCATCCTCCCCGAGGGTCTGCGTACACCTGTCTCCGGAGTACATCACGTTCAGTTTCTTGTAGAAAAGGAACAGGACCACCATCAACGGTGCGGAGACTCCTAGGATTATCGGCAGTTTCGACCATGTTATGGAATTGAAGCTTCCGACCCTCCACTCATAAGCGCTGGCGACCGTCTCCGACGGGGAAGAGACCAGGATTATCTGGGTGATGGCCGAGAACATGTACATGATGGCCACACCGGTAAGGATCATTGCAGTCGGGGTCAGTTTCCTGAATTTGGATATGAGCACGATAATGGCCGTCGGGACCAACGAAAGGACGAACGAATTCCCGACCACTGCAAGGTCACCGGGCAAAGGCAGGATGGAAATCCCCATCGCTATCGAAAGGACAGCACCGAGGAATGCACCCGACGATATCCCCATGGTGAACGGCTCCGCCAACGGGTTGCGGAAATCGTTCTGCATAACGACACCGGCCAATGCGAGACCCGCACCGATTATCAAGGCGGCCAGCGCCCTCGGCGCCCTTATGTCCCAAACGTAACGGTCGGCTGTTGTATCGGTTATGTTCCCGGCAAGGTGATCGAAAAAGACCGCTATCGCATCCGTGAGCGATATCTTGTAGACTCCGAAACTCAGAGTCACAAAGAACGACACCGCGGCTATCGCTATGAAGAGGAGTGTGAACAGAACCTTCCTCCGGTTCGAAGAGAGGTATTCGCCAGTCAGTGGATTCAATATATCACCCCCGTGCGACGGCTCTGCAGCACGATGATGGCGAAGAACACGGGGCTGCCTATGACGCTCATTATGACACCCACGGGCAGTTCGGATGCCTGATAGGCCAGATAATCTGCGATGAGCAGCAACAGCGCACCCAAGATCATGGACAGCGGCACTACGAACTTGTTGTCTGAACCAAGGATCAACCTTACTATATGGGGTGCCACCAGACCTATGAATCCTATTATTCCTGTGAATGAGACGATACCCGCCGTCATGACGGACATCAGCGCCAACGATATTACCCTGAACTTACGTACATCCAGGCCGAGACTCTTCGCACTGGCATCGCCCAACGAGATGACGTTGAGCTTGCTGGCCATCAGGATCACGAAGATCGAACCGACGATAGTGACTACGACCATCGGCAAAGCCTCTCCCCAGGATATTCCGTCGAGATGCCCGATCTGCCACATGTATGCGTTCTTGAGAGTATCCGCATCGGTCGAAATCATGAGATATGTTATCAGGGAATTGAAGAAGTAGGATATCGCGGTACCCATGAGAATCAGGGTGGCAGGGGTCATCCTGATCTTCTCGGCCAGGATGATGATGAGCAAAGTGGGGATCATGGCGCCTATGAAGGCACTCCCGATGGTGCCCACGTTGGATGTTATCGTCGAAAAGACGGAACCCACGACGAGTGAGGATACCGCTCCGAAACATGCCCCCGAGGAGATACCCGTGCTGTACGGATCCGCCAGGGGATTGGCCATCAGAGCCTGCATGAGCGCGCCACAGACGGCGAGACCGGCCCCGGCTACTATCGCGGCCACGGCGTGCGGCATGGCCGTCTGCCAGATGTAACGGTCCGCCCACCACTCCGTACTGCGTTGTTCGTGCGCCACACCGCATATGTGGTCCCAGATTATACCATAAGAATCGAAAAGGGATATGTT
>JAFVET010000086.1 GCA_017475875.1 Candidatus Methanomethylophilaceae archaeon | reverse complement strand
GTTCGTCTACCCCCGAATCAAGGATGAAGCGTGCATCATCGTCGGACGTCGAAAGCCTGATGGCCGAATACGAAACCAGGCCGGAGGGACATTACAACGAGGAGCTCACCACGTCCCGTATCAAATACGGTGAGAACGTGGTGTCCGACCACAACACGCACGTGATCCTCCGCAGGCTGTACCACGCCTTCGTCAACATCTTCATAATAACTTTGGCGGTGATCGACGTCCTCTGGCTGATACCCGGCATCGGGTACGAGGTTGGCGACGAACCCGATCTGATATACTTCTTCATATTGACCACGCTCATCCTCGTGAGCGGTACGATGACGTTCATTCAGGAGTCGCGCAGCAGCAAGGCCGCGTCGAAACTGGTGAACATGGTCACGACGATCATCACCGTCCGTCGCGAGAACGTCGAGACCGAGGTGGACTCCTGCGACCTCGTGGCGGGGGATATCCTCATCCTCGACACCGGCGACGTCATACCGGCCGACGTCAGGATAATCAGGTCCAACCATCTGAAGGTGGACCAATCCGCCCTGACGGGGGAGTCGGACGCGGCCACGAAGTTCGCGGAACCCGTCGAGGACGTCACCAGCGTCCTCGAGTGCAACAACATGGTATTTATGGGGACGAGCGTCCTCGAAGGTTCCGCCGAAGCCGTCGTCATAGCTGTCGGGGACGACACCGTCCTCGGGTCCATGGCCGAGAACCTGTCCAGGAAGAAGGTGAAGACCACCTACGACAAGGGCAGCCAGGCCATAGTGAAGGTCCTTCTGAAGCTGATGCTGTACATGGTCCCGCCCGTGTTCGCCATCATGGTCGTCAAGGGCTACATGAACAATGGGGAGTTCCTGGCGGACGACATCCGTAATGCGGTGACATTCGCCCTTACCCTGGCGATCGGCCTTATGCCGGAGATGCTCGCCACGATCGTATCGACGAACCTGGCCAAATGTTCCATCGACATGTCGAAGAAGAAGGTGATCGTGAAGGACGTCAACGCCATCCAGAACTTCGGGGCGATGGACGTTCTGTGCTCCGACAAGACCGGTACCCTGACCGAGAACCGCATATCCGTCAAATCGTGCAACGACATCTACGGCAACTCGAGCGAACTCGTGGAGAGGCTGGTGTGCATAAACAGCGTCAAACTGACCTCAGCGACCAACCAGATCGACTGGGCCATACAGGAGCACGCCGAGGACAACTACCTGATGGAGGAACTCGACGCTTACCAGTGGGTCGGGGACGTCCCGTTCGATTTCGTCAGACGCAGGTCGACTGTGATTGTAAGCAAGGATGCCGGGACCAGCCTCATGGTGACAAAGGGAGCCGTCCCCGAGATACTCTCGATCTCGGCCCGCTACATCGACGGGAACGGAGTGATACAGGACCTCGACGAATCCACAATAGGCAAGATCATGGGGCTCCTGGAGTGGTACAGCAACAAGGGGATGCGCGTACTGGGGGTCACACACAAGTACTTCCCCACCGAGGAACGCGAATACACCCCCTCCGACGAGTCCAACCAGACGTTCGCCGGTTTCGTCGTCTTCACCGATCCGGTGAAGTCTACGGCTGGGAAGGCGATCAGGGACCTGGCTGACTACGGCATCCGTGTCAAGGTGCTCACCGGTGACAACGAGTACGTCACGCACTACGTGTGCGAGGAGATCGGCATCGAGTGCAGCGTCCAGGAGCGCGACGTCTCGACCATCGAGGATTACTCCTTCGAAGACGGTAAGTCGCACATAATCACCGGTCCGCAGATCGACTCCATGTCCGACGAGGAGCTGAGGAAGGTGGTCGAGGCGAACGACGTCTTCGTAAGGCTCACACCCGAGAACAAATCCCGCGTGGTGGTCGCACTCCGCGACAACGGTCACTGCGTCGGACTCATGGGGGACGGCATCAACGACGTCCTCGCCATGAAGAACGCCGACGTCAGCATATCGGTGGACACCGGAACCGACATCGCCAAGGAGACCGCCAGCATGATCCTTCTCGAGAAGGACCTCGGGATACTGAAGGACGGTGCCATCGAAGGCCGCAAGGTCTACGTCAACTCGATAAAGTACGTGAAGATGATCGGTTCGATCAACTTCGGATACATGTTCTCGCTGATCATGGCCACCCTGTTGTTCAACTTCGAACCGATGGGTCCCGTCATGATCCTGATATTCAACCTCATCAACGACTTCGCTTGCCTGATAATCCCGTGGGACAAGGTCGAGGACGAGTTCGTCCGCGAACCACGCAGATGGGACGCGGTCAACCTCAGGAACGTCATGTTCCGCTACGGCCCCATGTGTCCTATCACCGACCTGATGACCTGGGCGTTCGCCATATTCGTAATATTCGATTCCATGTCGCTCGCACAGTTCCCGGTGGTGACCTCTGAGGGCGAGGTCCTGAGCTTCGCGGGTTATGCGACGATAGGCGACCTGATCCTCGGAAGGGTCGATCTCGGGGGTACGAACGTCGAATCCTGGTTCCAGGCCATATGGGTGATTGAACAGTATTGGATGCAGGTGTGGGCGATTCACATCGTGCGCACCAACAAGCTGCCGTTCTTCCAGACCTGGTCCTGCAAGGCGTTGGTCGTCTCGGCCCTGGCTGCGCTGGCGGTAGGTACCCTGCTACCGTTCACCGGCGGTCTGTGGGAAGCCATCTCGGAGTTCCCCTCGGACATATTCCGGGACGTGTTCGTAGGCGACATCGCCCTGACCGCAATGATATGGATGCCGGTCATCGCCTGCATCTACTTCTTCGGAAGCCACCTGGTCAAGAAGAGGATGCTGAGGACCCACGGGTATTTCGCCTGTTGAGAAACCATGGATGGCCCGTCGACGGACATGTTTTTCATCGATGAGGCCATCCATCCCCCGTCGTCTCCCAAAGGGGACGGAGGGGTGATTCCATGGATGAGGGTTTCCGCATAACGGTCTTCACGGACCCGATGTCGCTGTGGGGATGGGCCATGGAGCCCGCCATCAGGAAGATCGGTTATCTCTCCGAGGGTGGAGTGGCCGTGGAGTACGTCCTCGGACTTCCGAATCCCAACACGTATTCCATGATCGGCGAAGGTCAGATGTCTCATGTACGCATGGCCGACTG